>NZ_FNCS01000016.1 GCF_900100665.1 Pelagibacterium luteolum | reverse complement strand
ATCCGCCGCGCCGATGCGCTCGATTTCACCGAAAAAGACTGGGACGACGTCATGGACGTCAACCTCAAAGCAGCGTTTTTCCTGTGTCAGACCTTCGCGCGAAAAGTGGTACAAACCCCTGATGCAACAGGGAAAATCGTCAACATCGCCTCGATGCTGAGCTTCCAGGGCGGCATCCGCGTCGCCTCCTACACGGCGTCCAAATCCGCCATCATGGGCCTCACCAAGCTTCTGGCCTGCGAATGGGCCGAAAAAGGCATAAATGTCAATGCCATAGCCCCCGGCTACATAGAAACAAACAACACGCAAGCCCTCAGAACCGACCCCGATCGCAACGCCCAAATCCTCGGAAGAATCCCCGCCGGCCGCTGGGGCGAACCCTCCGACATCGGCGACGCCGCGGTCTTCCTTTTAGCCCCCGCATCCCAATACATGCACGGGGCCACAATCCCCGTCGATGGCGGATGGTTGGCAAGATAGGACGCTTTAAGTGACTGATATCAAACTATTTTCCACCTATGGCGAAAACCCTTGGACGCCGACGCCCGACGGCAACCAGCGGCGCGTTCTGCTCCATACGCCCGAGTTGATGCTGGTCGAATTCGGGTTCGAAAAAGGCGCTATCGGCGCCCTTCATTCCCATCCCCACGTCCAAGCCAGCTTCATCGCCGAAGGCCGCTTTGAGGTCACGATCGATGGCGTAAGCCAGACCCTTGAAAAAGGTGGCACTTTCATCGTCCCGTCGGGCCTCGTCCACGGTGTCAAAGCCCTGGAAAAAGGCCGACTCGTCGACAGTTTCACCCCGGCACGCCAGGACTTTCTCGGTGATTGACCCGCGCCCTATCGATGCCCACCTGGATGACCTCGCGCATCGCTGCGGCCGCATCCTCGGGGCGACGCTCAACGATCGCGTTGGCGACGCTTGCATGCAACGCCAATGTTTGGGCGAGGGCCGGTTCGCCCAGCAAAACCGGGGAGCTGATCGTAAACGAAACCGAGAGTGCAGCTTCAACCACAGAGGTGATTGACGCCATGAACGGGTTGGCCGAGGCGTGGGCTATCGCCTTATGGAATTCGAGGTCGTGCAATGCGAAATGCTTGGCGTCGATGCCGGAAAGCGACATGTTTTCAAGTGCATGCATGATGGCGTCGCAATCGTCCGCAGTTCTGCGAAGAGCCGCCAAGGCCGCTGCCTCGGGCTCGAAACCCATGCGAATTTCGGCAAGTTGATCGACAAGCGCGGCGTCATGTCCGGACTGCAGATGCCATGACAGCACGTCGGAATCGAACATGTTCCAACCGCGCCGCGCCAGAACGCGAGTGCCAACCCGGGCGCGTGACTGAACGATGCCCTTGGCCGCCAGGGCCTTGATGGCATCGCGTATGACCGTCCGCGATACCTGAAAGCGATCGGTCAGCTCGGTGTCACCGGGCAGGATCTGGTGTTCGGCAAACCTGCCTGAAACGATGTCCATGCCGAGTTCGCGTATCACCTGCGCATTGAGGTTAGCCGGCCTTCGCGTTCTCCCCAGCATCGTGGAAGCACCTTCTGTCGAAGATCGCGAACCCAACGCTGTCGCCTTTTGCATGGTTTTTTCGATGGTTCGCCCCCTATGGTCATCGCGCTTTATAGCGATGGGGCCGATTGTGCATATGGCTTTTTTCGCCAATCACGTTTTGATGCCGCAACGATGACCCGCTGCATGACGATAAATCCGAAAAGCAGCCCGCCGATCACGATCTTGGTCCACCAGCTCGACAAGGTGCCATCGAAGACGATGTAGGTCTGGATCATGCCCTGTATCGTTATCCCTATGAGCGTTCCGAACATGAACCCGACACCGCCTGAAAGAAGAGTGCCGCCAATGACCACTGCAGCGATGGTCTCGAGTTCGACCCCGACCGCAGCGAGCGGATAGCCTGAAGAGGTATAGAGCGAGTACACAATGCCGGACAGCCCGGCAAGAAAGCTCGAAACCGCATAAACGCCGATCGTAGTACGCGCCACGGGCACGCCAAGAAGCGCGGCGGACTGGGCATTGCCGCCCAATGCGTAGACGTAAGAGCCAAATCGCGTCCGATGAGCCAGGACAATGCCGACAAGGAAGACGATCAGCATCAACCCACCATTGAACGTGATGCGACCTCCACCGGGCATGACGTAATAGAACTGCCGAACCCAATCGTAGAAGGCGTGGTTTATGGGGATCGAATCCTGGGTCAGAAGGAATGTTACCCCGCGCGCCAGAAACATCCCGGCCAGGGTAACGATGAAGGCAGGCACCTCAAGATAGTGGATCATCGCCCCCATCGTGCTGCCGAAACACGTGCAGACAAACAGCGTGATGGCGAAGGCAGCAAGGGGGTGAAGGCCGAACTGGCTGATCAATACCGCTACAAGCACGCCTGAAAAGGCAATGACCGACCCCACCGAGAGATCGATACCTCCGGACAGGATGACGAAGGTCATGCCGACAGCGGCTACGCCGAGAAAGGCGTTATCTGTCAGAAGGTTGCCGAGAACGCGGGTAGAAAACAGGGCCGGGAACTGCATGACGGCCAGCGCATAGGCGACGACGAAGATCGTGATTGTCGCAATCAGGGGCCAATACCGAACGTTCATTTGAGCGTACCTTCAGTGCTGGTTGCAGGCGTTTCGGCAGGGCTTGAGGGTGGCGGCCGCTTGCGGGATGGTGCGATGAAATACCAGATCCGACCTGCCAGCGGCGACTGGACCACCAGGATGACGATAATCAGGGCTGCCTTGACCAGAAGATTGAATTCAGGTGGGAAGCCCGAGACCAATATTCCGGTATTCATGGCCTGGATAATCAGCGCGCCCACCACCGACATGGGGATGGAAAAGCGCCCGCCCATCAAAGACGTACCGCCGATCACCACGGCGAGAATGGCGTCGAGTTCGAGCCAAAGGCCCACATTGTTCGCATCGGCGCCTCGAATGTCGGCGGCTGCAATGATCCCGGAAATGGCGGCGCAGAATCCGGCAAACGTATAGACGCCGATCAGCAATGCGCGGGAGCGCAGGCCGGCATAGGTAGATGCCGATCGGTTGACGCCGATGGCCTCGACGAAAAGACCCAATGCGGTCAAGCGGAAGGCCGCAGTCGCAAGCGCAGCGAGGGTCACCATGATGATAATGGGCGTCGGCAGGCCCAATATCGAGCCAGACCCCATGAAGATCAGGCCGGGGTCGTTGAACGTTACAATAAAGCCTTCGGTGATGGTCTGGGCGATGCCCCGTCCAGCGACCATCAGAATAAGCGTAGCGATAATCGGTTGCAGACCCAAAAGCGCCACGAGCGAACCGTTCCAAAGCCCGCAGACGAGCCCGGCGGCGAGCGCAGCCATGATGACAAGAAACAGCGGATGACCGTCGCCCACCATGGTGGCTGCTACGGCTCCAGCGATTGCCATGACGGCTCCGACTGAAAGATCAATCCCACGCGTCGCAATCACCGCCGTCATCCCGATCGCGAGGATGGCCACAGGGGCGCCGCGGTTCAGCACATCGATCAGCGATCCATAGAGACGGCCATCGCGAAAGAAGAGGTTGAAAAAGCCGGGAAACAAGATCCAGTTCAAAAGCAGGATCAAGGCCAGCGCGATGAACTGCGGTTTGATGAATGAACGCAAAGGGCGGCTCATGCGTCTTGCACCTCAGGCTGCATTGCGATCATTTTCACAATCGCGCCGACCGAGATGTGGGCGCCCCGCAATTCGCCCGAAATCGCCCTGTCGCGCAGCACCAGCACGCGCGACGAATATGCGACGATCTCATCGAGTTCCGAGGAAATGACCAGCAAGCTCATGCCCTGGTCGCACAGACTGTTGATCATGCGAATGATCTCCGCGTGCGCGCCCACATCGATGCCCCGCGTCGGCTCGTCAAGGATCAGCAATTTGGGATTGGTCGCAAGCCAGCGCGCCAGCACAACCTTTTGCTGGTTGCCGCCGGACAGAAATTTCACCGGTTGCTCGATGCCGGTGGTGCGAATGTCGAGGGCTCTAACGAAACGATCGGCGAGGTCGACCTGCGCTTTCTGGCTAAGCGGCCGCGTCCAGCCCTGTCGCGCCTGGAGCGCGATGGCGATATTTTCGCGCACCGTCAGGTCTCCAAGTATGCCGTCCACCTTCCGATCTTCTGGCGCAAAGCCAAACCCCAATGCGATGGCATCGCGGGGCTCGCGCAACTTGCAGGGCTTTCCTTTGACGGTCAGTTCGCCGCTGTCCGGTCTGTCGATGCCGAAGAGAAGCCTCGCCATTTCGGTTCGTCCGGACCCCAAAAGACCCGCGACGCCGACGATCTCTCCCTCATGGAGATCGAGGTCGAAGGGAGCCGCCTTGCCTGCAAGTGCATAGTCTTTGAAGGATGCAAAAAGTCCGCCCGGCTGTCGTCCGCCACCGATCCTGAGGGCATGAGTGTCCGCGATCGCATGGCCAAGCATCATCGTGACGAGGTCCATTCTGGGCAGGTCCGCCATGGCGCGCGAACCCACGCGCCGACCGTTGCGCAAGACGGTCGCCCTGTCGGCGATTTCATAGACCTGATCGAGAAAATGCGTGATGAACACGATGGCCAGCCCATCGGCTTTCAAACGTTGAAGGATGCCGAACAGGACCTCGACTTCATGCTGATCGAGACTGGCCGTGGGCTCATCGAGGATCAGCACCTTGCCCGAAATGTCGACAGCGCGCGCGATCGCGACGATCTGCTGCACCGCGACCGAATACGTGTCGAGTTGCGACCCGACATCGACGTTCAACTGGTATCGACTGAGAAGCGCGCGCGCGTCGCGCTCCATCTTCCTGTTGTCGACAAGACCGAATTTGAGTGGCTGTCGCCCGATATAGAGATTTTCAGCGACGGTCATGTTCGGAAGCAGATTCACCTCCTGATAGACAGTGCCGACGCCCATTTCCTGGGCGTGCTTGGTATCTCGCGGGTGGACGGGTTTGCCATCGAGCAAAATCGTGCCCGCATCATGGGTATAAGCACCCGTCAAAATCTTGATCAGCGTGGATTTGCCCGCGCCGTTTTCGCCGAGCAACGCATGAATTTCGCCGGGCATGAGATCGATGCCCACATCGTCAAGGACCTTGTTGTCGAGAAATGATTTGTCGATGTGCGCGGCGCTCAATACGGGCTCGGGCATGATCGCACCCTTTGTGACCAGAGGTGTAGGGGCGGGGCGCTAACGCCCCGCCTCGAAACGGTCAGACTGAGCCTATCCGCGAAAACGCGCGTTCGGTCTCAATCGCGTCGCACAACGATCGACGCGGCGCTGGATCAATAGCCCAGCCCGCGACGGCGTTCTGCTTCGCCTTCGGGATCATCCTCGGCCGTATAAAGACGGGATTCCGTGATGATGAACTTCTCGGGCTCCACGCCGTCATTGAGGTAGGCGGCAAGGGCCTCGAAAGCGGGCCCAGCCATGTTCGGGGTCAGTTCCACCGTGGCATTGGCTTCTCCGGCAGCGATTGCGGTGAAGATATCGGGGACCGCATCGATAGAGACCACAAGGATGTCCTCGCCGGGCGTAAGGCCGGCTTCGCTGATCGCCTGTATGGCGCCGACGGCCATATCGTCATTGTGGGCATAGAGCGCACAAATGTCGGCACCGCCGTTTTCCGCGCGCAGGAAGCCTTCCATGACCTGCTTGCCTTGCGCGCGCGTGAAATCACCGGTCTGGCTGCGGACGATCTCGATATTGTCAGCGCCTGCGATGGCCTCTTCAAAGCCCTGCTTGCGGTTGATGGCCGGAGATGAGCCGACGGTGCCCTGGAGTTCAACGACCCGGCAGTCCTCGCCGGCCACGGCGTCGACCAGCCATTCGCCTGCGACGCGACCTTCGAGCACCTGATCGGACGCCACGGACGTCAGATACAGATCTTCAGGGCCCTCGATGCCGCGGTCGAGCAACACGACAGGGATCTCGGCGTCCTTGGCTTCGGAGAGCACCTCTTCCCAACCCGTTGCCACGACGGGTGCCAAGAGGATCGCGTCTACATCCTGGGCGATGAAGCTGCGAATTGCGCGGATCTGGTTCTCCTGGCGCTGCTGAGCATCGGAAAACTGCAGATTGACGCCCCATTCCTCTGCCTGCTGCCGCGTAACTGAGGTTTCCGCGGCGCGCCATCCGGACTCCGAGCCAATTTGGGAAAAACCGATCGTCATGCCTTCAAGGCCGCTCTGTGCCATGGCGCCAGAGCCCATGACAGTAAGCGCGCTGACGCTGAGCGCCAGCAGATTCAAGAGTTTCATGATGTTCCTCCATGATGCGCCGGACAGAGCCTCCCTCTCCAGTCGCAGGAAGTAATCCTGCATTAAGTATTACTTAATGTAAAGAAGGATCAACTTCGGGCTGTCATCCGTGATCGTGTGGAGCAAGATTTTGCGGTGCAGGATGGTGCCCCGTAACGGCAACCCTAAGGCTGCGCGTGGTGCGCAGCAGTCGTGGTCAATAGTTATGTTTGATATCTAAAAGTATCGGCCTGATGGCGACTTGGAACCGAGCGTCGCTGATCTGCTGCTTTAGCGCCGCGGCGATATTTTCAAAGTGATCCCGGTGTCCGGGCGGACAGTCATGAGCATTGTTGGCTTGGGAAGCGGGCCGGGGCCAGGCGTGAAATCGAAGCGCGCGAGCAGCGTGGCGAGGATGATCTGGGCCTGCATCATCGCAAAATTTGCCCCGACACAAACGCGAGGCCCTGCGCCGAACGGCAGATATGCGTAGCGGTCGCGAGCCGCCGCTTCGTCAGGCAGGAAACGGTCGGGGTTGAAAATATTGGGCTCAGCCCAGAGCATCTCATGGCGATGCAGGGCGTAGAGCGGCAGAAAGATCACATCCCCGGCAGCTATATCGCGTCCCGCAAGCCGATCGTCGGCTATAACCTCCCGGGCCAACATGCCCACGGGCGGATAAAGCCGCATCGACTCGTCGAGGATGCGACGAATGAGCGGCATGGCGTCGAGGTGATCGAGCGTGGCCGGCTCGGCTCCCAAGGCTTGGCGCGCCTCCGCCGATGCCCTGGTTTGAAGGTCTGGCGAAAGCGCAAGCAATTGCAGCGCCCAACTCAGAGCGAGCGCTGTCGTTTCATGACCGGCGACGATGAAGAACTGCATGTTGTGCAGTAGATCCTTGGGTGACATCGTCCGCCCTGTGTCGGGGTCGGTCGCCTTGAGCATGAAATCGAGCAGGTCGTCGGCCTGACCGGTCGCCTGGTTTCGCCGCGCTTCAATCGCTTTGGCGACCATTCCATGCATGGTCTTGACCGCACCCAGGCCCAGCAGCTCACCCGGGCGAGGAAACCAGCTCGGTACTCGCAGGAAATCAAGAAGTGATGCCTTTCCGGCCGTTTCAAAGTAGCGAAGGATGGCGTCGCCATAGACCGTCGCATCGAAATGCTCGCGCCCCGACAACGCCACGTCGCAGATGACGTCGAAGGTAGTGCTGAGCATTTCGCCCACCATTTCGACCTCTGGTCCCGCAGCGTTCAGGCGCTGGGATGCGCGCTCGGCCGTCGCGGTCATGACGGGCGCAAGCGCCGTGACATTGCGGTGGGCAAAGACAGGAGCCACCGCGCGCCGCTGCCAACGCCAGTCGGCACCTGCCGCGGTGAACAGGCTGTTGCCGATCGCGGGACGGAGCATGCGCAGCATGACTTCGGACTTGGGGTAATTGTCGGCGTTGTCCAGATAGATCCGCCGCAGAGCCGGCGGATCCTGCACCATATGCCAGCGCGCGCTGCCCATGCTGCCCGATACGATGGGTTGGGTGTAGGCGATAGCCGGGATGATCTCGAGCACGTTGCGGCGTGCCGCACGCAGCGATTGCAGCAAAGACAATGGCTTGCGATGAGGCTCGATATGCGGAGGCATCACAAAGGGTGCTGTCTGAGACAACGTTCTTTCCTTTATTTAGCGTCCGCGGATGGCGATCTTGCCTTTGCGCCCAACCTCGCCGCTTGCCTTGGCGGCCTCTGCAACCTGATCGATAGCATAGGTCGCCTCGACCGGCAGCGTGAGCTTGCCACTGGCTGCATCAGCGACCAGTTCGCCGATCAATTGACCGATACGTTCCGGCGCAACGGGCGGTTTGGCGCCCCAAAAGCCTTTAACCGTAGTGCCGCGGAAAAGGAGCTCGCCGGCCGGTAGCTTCAGTGGTCGTCCGGACATGGCGCCGAAACTGATCAATTGCGCGCCATCGGCGAGGATTGAAGCAAGCTCCGTCGCCCCGTCTCCGCCCAGGGATTCGATGCCGCGCACGATGGGCGCCCCGCCAGTTATGGCCACCACCTTGTCACGCCAGTCATCACCCTCGGTCGAAACGACATTGGAAAAACCCAAAGCCTTCATTTCGGCGACAGCTGCCTCGCGGCGCACGAGGCCAAGAACATGAATTCCTCGCTCGGCCCCATACTGTGCAACGAGCTTGCCGACAGCGCCATTGGCGGCGTTGAGAGCGATCCACTCGCCGCGCGCAACATCGAGCGTTTCCAGCAACATTTTGGCGCTGAGCGGCATCGAGACCAACTGACAGGCGGTCTCGTCGCCAATGCTGTCGGGCACGGGGATCAACCGCTCGGCCGAAGCCAGGTAATATTCAGCCCAACTGGCCTCTGCGCCTCCGGCAACGCGCTGGCCGATCTTGAGGTTGGTGACGCCCTCTCCAAGGCTTTCCACCACACCGACAGCCTCGGTGCCCGGCACGGCAGGCAGGGTGGGCTTGAACCCATACTGGCCGGAAATGGTCATCAGATCATGATTGTGCACGGGCGAAAGCACCATCTTGACGAGCACCTGGCCCGGACCGGGCTGGGGCTTATCGGCGTCTTCGCTCTGCAACACCTTTTGAGGCGCACCGAATTCGAAATACACAGCGCGTTTCATGACGGGCTCCTTTTGCTGATCCACCCCACATAGGCCGATTGACCTCGGGATCAAGCATTGACACCCGTCAAGAACGTTTAGCCAAGTCGCTGGCCATTCACCGCGTCAAACAAGTGGGTCTTAGCGGGATCGATGGTGATCCCGATCGTTTCGCCGGGCATGCCGGCAACCCTTTCGCGGAAAAGTCCGATCACCGAGGTTTGTCCGAGCTTCATGGTGACTTGCGTCTCGGAACCCATAGGTTCGACGATAAGGATTTCCGCCTTTATCCCATCGGGCGAGAGCGTGAAATGTTCGGGACGCACCCCGTAGATTGCCTTGGTGCCGATCGGTGTGCCTGCGGGGCAGGGCAATGTGACGCCATCCGCTTCAAAGCCCGACGCACCCACTTGGCCAGGGATGAAGTTCATCGATGGCGAGCCGATGAAGCCGGCAACGAACTGATTGGCGGGGCGGTCGTAGAGCTCGAGCGGAGCACCGACCTGTTCGATGCGACCGCCGCTCAAAACGACGATCTTGTCGGCCATGGTCATGGCTTCGACCTGATCGTGGGTGACATAGACGGTGGTGGTTTTCAGCCGCTGGTGCAATGCCTTGATCTCCCCGCGCATCACGACACGTAGCTTGGCATCGAGGTTGGAGAGCGGTTCATCGAAGAGGAATACCTTCGGATCGCGCACGATGGCGCGGCCCATGGCGACACGCTGACGTTGCCCGCCGGAGAGTTGACGCGGGAATCGATCGAGATAGGGCTCGAGGCCAAGAATGCCTGCCGCCCATTTGACACGCTCTGCGATGGTGTCCTTGGCAACGCGACGATGTTCGAGCGAAAAGCCCATATTGGCCGCGACCGTCATATGGGGGTAGAGCGCGTAATTCTGGAACACCATGGCGATGTCGCGGTCTTTGGGCTCGAGGTCGTTGACCACGTCGTCGCCAATGGCGATCGTGCCATCGGTTATAGTCTCGAGCCCGGCCAGCATGTGCAAAAGCGTCGATTTCCCGCAGCCCGACGGGCCGACGAGTACGACGAACTCACCATCAGCGATATCGACATCGATGCCGTGAATGACTGCGGCCTTGCCGTAGGATTTCTTGACGTCGGACAGCGTTACGGAAGCCATGGTTCAACCCTTGAGCCCGGAATGGGCCAGCCCTTCGACGAACTGGCGCTGAGCAATGATGAAAACGATAAGGACGGGAAGCGCCGTCATGGTGGCGGCGGCGAGCTGAACGTTCCACAGCGCCCCGCCATAGGCATCGGTGAACTGTGTCAGCGCCTGGGGTAGCGTGAAGTTTTCCGGCGAGGACAGGAACACGATGGGCTCGAGATAGAGGTTCCACGAGTGGAGGAACGTAAAGATCGCGACCGCTCCCAGCGCTGGCCGCGCCAGCGGCAGGGCAATGGTCCAGAAGATCTTGAATCGGCCCAGCCCATCGACCCGCGCGGCCTCCTCAAGTTCCTTGGGGAGCGCGATGAAGAACTGACGCATGACAAAGGTAGCGAACACCGATGGCGCGCCAAAGATCGGGATGAGGACCAAGGGCCAATGGGTGTTGATCATGCCCCAGCCGAGAAACATCTGGAACAGCGGCACGATAGTCACTTCGGCGGGAATCAGAAGCCCGATCAAAACGATCATGAACAGCGTATTGGCGAAGGGAAACCTGATGCGGGCGAAGGCATAGCCGGCCATCGACGAAAACATCATGGTGCCGGCGGTGACCAGCGCCGCGATATAGGCCGAGTTCCAGTATTGCTGCGCGAAGGGCTGCAGCTCAAAGACGCGCCCATAGGTCGAAAAATCGAAGCGGCGCGGGAAGATGTCGGGCGGGAACGCAAAGATGTCCGAGATCGGCTTGACCGATGACGTGACCATCCACCAGGTCGGAAAGACGAAGGGGATGAGCAGTACGGTCATCAGCCCGTAGACGATGACCTTGATGCGTGGGGAGAGGTCAGTCTTCATAGAACACCAGCTTGCGGCGCATCTGCCACTGGACGAAGGTGAGGATAGCCACGATCAGGAACAGAACGATCGACAGCGTCGCGCCATAGCCGAATTTGTGGAACTGGAAAGCCTGCTGGTAGAGATAATAAACCAGCACGGTCGTCGACATGCCCGGCCCGCCCTGCGTCAGGACAGCGATCTGGGCGAAGACCTGAAGCGAGCCCACGATTGTGATGATCGAGGTCAGCAGCACAGTGGGGCTGATCATCGGCAGGGTGATGCGCGTGAACTGGCGGAAGGCCGGCGTCCCGTCCACGCGCGCTGCTTCGTAAAGCTCGCGCGGCACGCCCTGCAGCGCGGCCAGAAACAGCACCATGTTGAGCCCGACATTCTTGAACACCTGAACGACGATGACCGAGATCATCGCCGTGGTGGGGTGGCGGAGCCAGTTGGGACCTTCGATCCCGACACTGGCGAGGAGCGCGTTGATGCCGCCATTGTTTTGCAGGAGAAAGCCCCAAACGATCGTCCAGGCGACGAGCGAGACGACGACCGGCGAGAAAAACAGCGTGCGGTAAAGCGTGATGCCCTTGAGTTTCTGGTCGAGCAGCACAGCCAGAAGCAAGGCCAGGCTCATGTTGAAGATGACAAGGCCGATCGAGAAGATTGTGGTGGCGCCGAGAACCTGAGGCAAACCCGGATCGCTCAAAAGCGTCTGGTAATTGGCCAGTCCCTGGAAACGGAAGGTTTGCGCCAGCACGTTCCATTCGTGCAGCGAGTACCAGAAGACCAGTGCCAGCGGGATCAGAACGAAGATGGTAATGCCGATCATCTGCGGCGCGATGAACAGATAGCCCGCAAGGCTGTCGCGGCGCTCCATCGTCCAGAACGGACGTTTTCGCGCTTTTCGGGTTGATGGAGGAGCCGCGACAGTCATCTAGCGTATCCGCTCAGAGCATCGGGGTGATGCGGTTGCAGACCGAAGCGAGGACGGCTTGGACGTCCGCATCAGCCTGCCAGAGCGCGTCGAGTTCGGCGCGCACCACTTGCTGGAGTTCAGCGAAGCCTGCATGACCCGGCAGGACGACCCCATTGGTGATGCCGTTGATCACAACCGTTTCGAGCTGTTCGGGCGTCAGCAGCGGGTTTGTGGCGCCGAGCGTGTCCGTGTTGAGCAAGCTCTGGCGAGCAGGCGGGAAATATTGCGCGAGCTTGGCGCTGTTTTCCGGGTTGGAGAGATAGGCGAGAAATTCGACAGCAAGATCGACATTGTTGCCCATGCCGAAAGCGCCGATACCGGCTTGGCCGATCACCGAATATTCGCCAGCCGGCCCTGAGGGCAGCGGGACCAGGTCCCATTCGAAGGCATCATCGCCAGTCGGCAGAAGCGATGCGCGCGAAATCTGCGTAATCGTCATTGCAGCGTCGCCGGTGAAGAAGTCAACGTTCTCGCCCGGGCCGGGGATGGCGCCGGTTTCAAAGATCGCCGAATGGATGAAGCTCATCGCATCGACCATTTCAGCGTCTGCAAAGGTGCAGGTGGCGCCGTCGGCGCTCCAGGGATCTGCGCCCCAGCCACGCCAGATGGAGGCAAGGTTTTGCCAGATCTGATAGTTGAAATCGCGCACGATCAACCCGTTGGCGCCGCTGTCTGCAACCGTGGCGGCGATGTCGATGGCGTTGTCCCAGGTCCATTCACCGGCTTCGATCAGCTCGGCCGGAGTTTGCGCGCCGGCTTCCGACACGAGGTCGTTGTTTACGAAGATCGCAAAAGGCGACGTCGAGAATGGGTAGGCGTAAAGCTCCCCATCGGCGCGCCAGAGGGCGGTGGCCTGTTCGGTGACGTCCTCGAGTTCATAGCCCTCGGTAGCCGAGAACGCTTCGGTCAACGGCGCGAGCGCGCCTGAATTGACGAAATCGGCTGCGGTGGTTTCCAAAATCCACGCCAGATCGGGTGCGTTGCCGCCGGCGATCTGGGTGGTCAGCGTCGTCGTGTAGCTGTCGAAGGGCAGGGAGTCGAAGGTGACGGTAACGCCGGGGTTTTGCGCGGCAAAGCCGTCGGCGATTTCGTTGAGCATAGCGAGATGGGCTTCGTTGGCGCTCCAGATCGTCATGCGCAGATTGGTCTGGTCCTGAGCCAGTGCCGGACCAAAAGCCGCCAGCGGCAGGACAAGGCCTGCAAGAGCGGTAGCTGATTTCAAAAGCGTTCTTGTGGTCATCATATCCTCCTCGAGATGATGGTTCGGCATCAATAGGCCCGGATCTCGGGCCAGCGGATTTCGATGCCGGTCTGATAGAGATGGGTTTGGAAGTCTTCGAGCTGGCGATCGTCGGCCTGCACGGCATGCGGGGTCGTGTCGTTGTCGAGGCACCAGGCGGCCAGCCGCCCGGCCACTTCGCCGATGTTCCACTCAACCGGATGGAGGCGGTAGCAGCCATTGGTGATGTGGGTGGTGCCGATGTTCTTGCTGGCGGGCAGAAGATTGGTGCGATTGCGCGGCAGAAGCGCCCCGAGCGGGATTTCGAACGGGCATGAGGGCACGTCGATATAATTGTCGCCGCCCGTCGAGGGGTGCAGGTCGATCCGGTACATGCCTGTACCGATACTGTCGCGATAATGGACCGCTCCCGCCTCACCGCGCACAGCATAGGACAGGTCCTGTTCGGTGATCGTCGTCACCGCCCTGATGCGGCGGCTTTCGCGGATATAGGGCGCCATGGCGAGGCCGTGCTCTGTGCCCGTCACATCGCCGCGCAGCCGCAGGCCAGGAAAACCCTGGCCGCCATCGACGCGGGGGGCTTCGGTCTGGAGCCAATAGAACACCGCGTAGGACAGCTCTGCCGCCCGGCCGAGACGATGGGCGTGTTCGTCCTCGGTGCAATCGATGATCGGGGCTTCGAAATAATCGATCATCGGCCAGTTCACGAGGCAGATATCGGAGGCGTATGCACCGGGCACAAAATTGCGGCGCGCGGCAATGCGGCGGAAGGTCCACAGGTTCGCATCGCCCGCATTGCGGCGCTGATCAGCATCGACGGCGAGCGGATCGTCGTCGGGATTGGGCGTGAAACTGCGCTCGACGATGTCGAGAGTGCGGGGATGAGGCGCTTTGAATCCGATCAGCGGCCCGCCCCAGAAGTCGGGTTGCACGGCGCGCCATTCGTCATAGTTTTTCGGCTTGTCGATGACGTGATTGCCATCGACGTGATCGACCGCAAAACAGATCGAGACGGCCTGCTGGTTTTCGGGCTGGGCTTCGGCGGGCGCGCTGGGCTCGCCGGTCTCGGACTGGCTTTCAAAACCCTTGACGTAATCGGTGCCGGTGAGGGGCAGGAGATCGCCAAGTTCGGTGGCGTCGATGATGTACTTGCCCGAAACGACGATGTTTTCGCCGGTCTGGACGTGGCGCAGGGTGACCGCGCGCACGCTGTCGCCCTCAGTCTCCGCTGCGATCGGGCGGTAGGGCTTGAAAATCTTGAGCCTGCCCATGCCGATATAAGGCGTAAGCCATGCTTCCATCACAGCCAGCGGCACGCGTGGCTCGACGCACATGCGGCTGACCCAGCCCGATCCGGGATTGAGATCGGACCAGTTCCGGGCCCCCTCATTGAGCGGATAGTGATCGCGATAAAACTGCCGGATGGCGGTACGTAACTCGCGAAACGTGCGCGTCCCGCCCATCTGCTCGATCCAGGAGTGCTCGTCGGATGGCACGGCCTGGCTTGTCATCTGGCCGCCGATCCAGTCGAACTCTTCGGTGAGGATCACTGAGCGTCCCGAGCGCAGGGCGCCCAATGCTGCGGCAACGCCGCCCAGTCCGCCGCCGATGACGGCAATGTCAGCAGAATAGTCTTTCACGATAGTCTCTTGGGTTTGATGGGGCCGAGGGTGTCGCCCGCGATCTGTTCGCACGAGAGCAGGACCTGCTCGATTTGCGCTCCGCCTTCGAGCCGAGCGATGAGGGCAAGAGTTGCCTTGCGCGCCATTTCCTCGCGTGGAACGGCGTAGGTGGTGAACTGGGTCATCGTGTCGCCCGCACGGATATGGCTGCCAAGAACTACGATCGAGAGATCACCCGGGACGTCGAGGCCAGCGGCCAGCGCGGCGCGTCGAAAGGGAATGGCGTGGGCAAGTTCGGTGAAGAAAACGACAGTCGCGCGCGTTGCACGGACCGATTTCAGCAGCGTGTCGGTGTCGGCGCCCTTTTCGTGAACATGCAGGACCAGCTTGGCCCCGTCCTTCGTACCCGCTTCAAATCCCGTCCAACGATCACGTGTCGATTCAGCGCCATTGTCGGGGCCGACATAGGCGAAGTTCTCGTGCCCCATATCGAGCGCGCGCTGCACAAGTAAGGCGGTCGCCGCTGCGTAGTCCGCGCCCACATAAGGCACCGGGCCGCCGGCGTCGTCGCGGCGGCCGATCGCGATGAACGGAAAATCGCCTTCGAGAAGCTGGGCAAGTTCGACAGGATCGAATTCGCGACCCAGGACGATACAGCCGTCGGAGAGCCGCAGGCGATTGCTTTCGCTGAAAATCTGCTTGCGTCCATCAGCGCTCTTTCCGGCCGACGTCATGAGCAGCAGGTCGTAGCCCGCTTCCTGCGCCGCCTCTTCGATGCCGAAAAGAAACGGAGCGAAGAAGTCGGCCTGGGCACTGGGAAAGGCCGGCTCGTAGGTGAAAACGCCCAAGATGTTGTTGCGGCCCTTGACCATGCGGCGGGCCACCGGGTCGGCAACATAGCCGGTTTCGGAAATCACTTTCTGGATGCGCTCACGCGTCTGGTCGGGAATGCGGCGGCGATCTTCGGGATTTCCATTCAGGACGAGCGAAACCGTCGCCTGGCTGACGCCGGCGCGCTTCGCGATCTCCTTTTGGGTCATCCTTCGCACCAACCTGCTCCTCCAAAAGCTGGTTATACGTATTAGCTGATAATACGTATAAGCGATGCAGATGGCTGCGTCAATACAGGGGTATTTAGCATCGGATACCCCATCGCTGGCGGTTCAATCTGAACTGAAAATAGGCGAAACGATAATACCAGTTTGTATCCAGCGCGCGATGTTGATACTTTTTATGGGCAAAAGGAGTGAGGATGACCGACGAAACGATCATCAAGGCTGTGGCGGCTGAACTGGCTGATGGCAGCGCGCAGCCATTATACCGAAAGATGGTGGCAGCGATCGAGAAACTGATTGCGGCCGGCATGCTCAAGCGTGGCGCCCTGCTGCCTAGTGAGCGTGAGCTTGAAGGTCGTCTGGGGGTGTCGCGGGTCACGGTGCGCAAGGCGCTCGACGTCTTGATAGTCGAGGGCGTCATCCGGCGCCGGCAGGGCAGCCGGACGGAGGTGACCGCGCGCGTGGAAAAATCCCTCGCGCGCCTCTCGAGCTTTTCCGAAGATATGGAATCGCGTGGCTTTTCGCCCGGATGTCTCTGGATTTCCAAAGAGATTGCCTTCCCAACGCCCAGCGAAGCCATGGCGCTCGGGTTGGGCCCGAACGCCTCAATCCTGCGCCTGCGGCGCGTCCGGACGGCGGACGGCGTTCCCATCGCGATCGAAACCGCAGCGGTGCCCGTGAGCATTCTCGGGGATCCGGCGCTTGTGGGAGATTCGCTCTATGCTGCCCTCGATGCCGTCGGTGTCCTGCCCCGGCGTGCTGTGCAGCGCATGCAGGCGGGGCCAGCCGACGCGCTCGATAAAACGCATCTGGCGCTAGCCGATAATGCGAGCCTCCTCATCGTCGAGCGCCGCTGTTTTCACGGCGACCGTGTCGTCGAATTCACCCAGACCCGCTACCGGGGCGACGTTTACGACTTCGTGCTCGAGCTGCATCGATAATACCAGTAAGAAACCAGTTGTCATTGCAATTGGCGGTGCTATCGTTCCCTTGCCAATGAGGGGATGGATGTTTTGCACGCCTTGCTTGAACGCCTTGACGCCGGACTAATTGTCTCCTGCCAGCCTGTCCCGGGTGGGCCAATGGACAACGCGGCCTGTGTGGTCGGCTTCGCGCTTGCAGCGCTTGCGTCCGGAGCTGTTGGCTTGCGCATCGAGTCCCTCGCCTACGTCACGGCCGTCCGCGCGGCGACCGACGCGCCGATCATTGGCATCATCAAACACGACCTTGACGATTACGACGTTCGCATCACACCGACCGCCGAGATGGCGCGCGATTTGAGTGTAGCCGGCGCTGATATCGTGGCATTCGACGCCACGCTGCGCCCCCGTCCCGACAGTGTCGCGTCCGTTCTCGATGCCATTCATGCGGCTGGCGCGCTGGCCATGGCCGATTGCGCCGATATCGAAGATGCCAAAGCCGCGCTGGCGCCTGGGGCCGATTGTATCGGCTCGACGCTGTCGGGCTATGTCGGGACGGGTCCGGAACCCACCGAGCCCGATTTCGCGCTCATCGCGGCCATGGCAGAGCTTGGCGGTTTCGTCATCGCCGAAGGGCGCATCCGCAGTCCCCAACAGGCCGCCCAAGCCCTCGCTGCGGGCGCTAATGCAGTTGTCGTCGGTTCGGCCATCACCCGCACCGAACATATCGTGGGATGGTACAAGGAGGCGATCGACGCCGCATCCATGCCGTCCCTTGGCATGGCGAAGGGGTGAGGTGATGGCAGCGCCCGCCACCTACGAAACGGTTCTGGCCATCGATATCGGCGGCACCAAGGTTCTCGGTGCTCTGGTTTCGGGCCGCGCGGTCAGCGAAGTTGTCGAGATCGCGACTCCAACCTCAGAGGATCCGCGCCTCTGGATCGCAGAGCTTCTGCAACGAGTACCCAATTGGCGCGGCCGCTACGGCCGGGTCGGCGCGGCGGTGACGGGTGTTGTCGAAGAGGGACGCTGGTCCGCGCTCAATCCCAAAACGCTTCCCATTCCATCCAACTACCCGTTGATTGACATGCTGGCCGAATTGGCCGGTTCCCCCGCGGTCGCGCTGAACGACGCGCAGGCGGCAGCATGGGGTGAGTTTCGCCTCGGTGCGGGGCAGGGTACACGAAACTGCGTCTTTCTCACGCTCTCGACCGGCATCGGCGGCGGCGTCGTGATCGACGGAAAACTGCAGACCGGACTTGCCGGCCATTTTGGTCTGTTCCGCGCCGATATTGCCGATCCCACGCCTATCGAAAGCCTCACCACCGGGCGCTGGATGGCCGAGATGGCGCGTGCCGAGGGCAACGCCACAGACGCCAAAGGCGTCTTTGAAGCGGCAAGGAATGGGGATGCTTGGGCGGAGGAGGTCATCGCCTTGTCGGCGCGCCGCATCGCGACCCTCTGCGCCAACATTCAGCTCGGCTTCGCGCCGGAAAAAATCATCATCGGCGGCTCCATCGGCCTCGCACCGGGGTTCATGGCGCGCATCGCCGCATGGTTTGACGATCTGCCCGAGCGCCTGCAGCCAACGCTTGTTGCGGCGCAATTGGGAGGACAGGCGGGGATCGTGGGCATCGCCCAGATCGCTTCGTCAATTGAGGGTAAAATGATCAACCAAAGGGAACACCACAATGCATAGGACACTATTGAAAAGTCTAACGCTCGGCCTCATGGCTGCAGCTGCTCCCCTCAGCGCCGCACAAGCCGCTGTCACCGTGCTCGGCTGGCCAGGCGGGCCGGAAGAAACCGCTCTTCGCGCTGTGGCAGACATCTACAACGCCCAGGACGGTCTTGCTGAAGAGGATCGGGTCGAGGTGTTGTTTTTTGCCCGTGACGGGTTCTGGGACAAATTGCAGGCCGATCTGGCCGCCGGCACCCAGGCCTTCGATCTCAATCTGATCGCCACCTATTCCATCGGCCGCTACGCGCCGTTCATGGAGCCGGTCACGCTCTCGGACGAAGCCGAAAGCGTTTATGGCGAATCGGTGCTGTCCACTATGCAGTTCGAGGGCCAGCAATATGGCGTTCCCACCGATCTTTCCCTCCATTTCATGTATTTCCGCGAGGATCTGATCGAGGCCCTGTTGGCCGACGCAGATGCGGCTGCCGTTTATGGCGATATCTCCGAAGAATATCTTGGCGAACGCCTCGAACCCAAGGCGCCCGACGAATGGACCTGGGACGACTACGCGGCCACGGCGCTCTATTTCACCCAGGCGGTCAATCCCGACAGCCCGACCCGCTATGGCACCGTGCTGCAGATGCAGAACCTTTTGTTCAACATGATGGTCTGGCAGTCCACTGCGCGCTCCTATGGCGGCAATTGGATGGATGACGAAGGCAACATCACCGTCGATTCCGATGCCTATCGGCGTGGCCTCGAACTCTACAAGATGCTCTATGACGCCGGCGCGACGCCTGCGGATTCGACGTCGTACGAATTCCCCGAAGCCAATGCCGCTTTCGTTTCCGGACAGGTCGCGACAATGCTGCAGTGGAATGGCGCCGCCGGCGAATTGACCAATCCTGAAACCGCGCCCGCTGTGGCCGACACGGTAGGGATCGTCGCGCCGCCGGCCGGGGATGAGGGGCGTTTCACCCACATTCATGGTCTCGGCTTTGGGCTGAATCAGAATGCCCCCAATAAAGAGGGCGCGCTGGCTTTCCTGCAGTGGCTGTCGACCGAAGAAGCAGCGCTCGCCTATGCCGCAAACAGCGGCGCTCCGGCGCTGACGCCAGAGGTGGTCGCGGCGATTGCCGATGAGCGTCCCGATCTCGTGCAACTGGGCGAATTTGCCAGCCAGTACGGTTACGTCATGAACGGGGCGACCGGCGCCAACGCGCTCAGCGTCTACGAACTGCAGGCCCAGCACTTCACCGGCTACTGGACAGGTCAGGAAACGCTCGACGAGGCGCTTGCGGCCGTTGCCAGCGGCATGGAAGACATGCTCGCCGAATAGTCTTGATGCTGGAGGGCGGAAAATTCCTGCCCTCCGGCCTTTCATTCTCGCGTGATGGATAGACGGATGGACACCAGACGGCATCTCGAATGGGGCGTGCTCAGCGCGCCGATGGTCATCTTCCTGCTGCTGTTTTTGGGCTTTCCCGCGCTCGTCAACATCGTCTATTCGCTCTCGAGCGTTAGCTTCCAGACGCTGCGATCGCCAGAGCTGAGTGGATTTTCCAATTATGTGACGGTGCTGACGGACGGCAATTTCTGGCGCGCCATCTGGTTTTCGCTCCGCTTCGGGACCATCACCGCCCTTGCCGAATGTCTCATCGGCTTCGTCCTCGCCATTTTCCTCGCGCCGCTCTTTGAAAAGCGCTCATGGCTTTTGGCCATCATCATGCTGCCGCTCATGGTGGCGCCGGCACTTGTCGGGCTGATGTATCGGCTGGTTCTGCATGAATTTGTCGGCCCCGTGCCCCATTACCTTTGGGCCTGGTTCGGCTCCGCGCCCGCCTTCCTCAATGCAACCAACGCGTTCTGGACGCTCGTCGTGGTCGAAACGCTGCAGTGGACACCATTCGCATTCCTCTTGTTCTATATGGCCTATCGCGCCATCCCATTCGATGTGCGCGAGGCCGCGCAGATGGATGGGTCCTCTGCTTGGGACATGCTCTGGCGCATCGAAATTCCGCTGATGGCGCCCACCATCGCCATCGCGCTGTTCATCCGCTTCATCGATGGGTTCAGGGTGTTCGATAACGTCTATGTGCTCACCGGCAGCGGTCCGGGCGGCTCGACGCGGTCACTGTCGATCTATGTCTATGAGGCGTTCTTTCGCCAAGGCGAGATCGGCCCGGCGGTCGCCGCTTCGGTGCTGCTGTTCATCGCCTCGTTCGCCGTGCTGTTTGCCATCAACCAGGGTCTTGCGAGGAGAGCGCGATGATCGTTACCGCACTGCGTTGGGTAGTGTTCGCGATTGCGGCATTCGCACTCAATTTTCCGGTCATCGCAACGCTCGTGACCTCGTTCAAGAGCAGTCGGGAAATCGCCACCAATCCCGGGCTATGGATTCAGGCACCGACGCTGGAGAATTATATCGCCGTCCTCCAGGTGACCGACAGGCTCAATATCTTCGCCTATCTTTGGAATTCGACAGTCGCTGCATTGATCGGGACGACATTGGCTATCGTTCTGGCCTTTCCAGCGGCCTATGCCGTAGCCCGCGCGGGATATGGACGGCGGATGCTGATGCCGCTGATCGTCAATCTGCGCGCGCTGCCGCTGATCATCTTCGCCATTCCCATCTACATGATGTTCCAATGGGTGGGGCTGCTCGATACGCAATTGGGGCTGGGCCTGATCCTCGTCGTCGTCAACCTGCCGCTGGCGCTGGTCATCCTGGTCAACGCCATCTCCGAAATTCCCGTCGAACTCGATGAAGCGGCGCTGATGGACGGGGCCGGACGCACTAAGATCATCACAACGATCATTGCGCCGGTCTGTCGTTCCGCAATCGTCACGACATTTATCTTCGGGTTCATCACCGCCTGGAACGAGTTCCTGTTCGGCCTGATGCTGACGACGCGCCAAGCCGTGCCCATGACGGTTGGCGCATCGTTCTTCTTCTCATCGGGCGGTGGCGGCATTCAATGGGGAACGGCCTCGGCGGTGATGATCGTCGCGGCACTACCGCCAGCCGTTCTGGGGCTCGTCATGTACCGCCAGATCAGCCGCTCGCTAACCGCCGGTGCGGTGAAGGGATAGGACGGGCGACCTTTACCAAGTGATGTCGCGTAGGCGACCTGCCCAATCGTTCAAACCTTCCGCCTCGAAATCGACTACCAACTCTGCTTTGGTTGCGACCGCGTCCGGGTTGGGTCCGTTTGCGACGTCGTCGGTCAAGCCGATCAGGCGACCAATCAGATCGACATGGCTGTCACCGAATGTGTTCATCTCGGCCGCCAGGGCGTTCATTTCGAGCGCAGCTTTGGTGTGACTTCCCATCCTGTCCTCCGATTTGTCGCACGCTCAACTTGTGGCCCTACCTATAGCACTTTGGCGCGGACTTTTGTTATCGGACCTGCTTAGCAGAGAATTTAGCGTCAAAGGCTCGGAATCGGCACTCTGCTGCATGACTGGGTAGCCCCGACTGAGCACCGTCGCGATCTCCAAGCCGTATGGACGGTTGAATCACACGAGGCGCCAGCCTGTCAGGCTACCCAGGCTCATGTTAAAGTTTTACCTTGGGCTCGCGGGCCCAGAGGCGCAAGTCGCGACAGGCTTCAATGAATGCGGTCATGTCGGCTGCCGACGCCATTTGCATGATGCCTTCATCGGGTTCGATCCCTGCCTTATCCAGCAAGGGCTGGGCAGCATCGACATGGCCGATAAACTTGCAATGGGCAAAAGCGTCCGCAACGAAATCCCGGGCCGTGGCCTCCTTTGCAAGCTGCTCGGCCCCTTCCGGGCTGATGATGATCGCGACGGCGTCATAGAGCACCGAAGGCCCGCCATCGATCATCTGCTTGGCAGGGATCAGTGAACCGTCATCGGCCGTAACACCCCCGATCTTGGGCGCAATGATCTCCATCATGGCACCTTCCTTCTTGATCGCGGCCTCGAGTTTTTTCACCAGAGCTGCGTCACAACCATCGCTCAGGAGCACGCCGACCTTGCGGCCCTTGAAGCTCTTGGGACCATTCTTGATGATCGATAGAGCATCGGACGCCGGCAGATCGTCACGCGGCGTGATGGCCGCATCCGCCGGCTTGGGCAGTTGCGTGATCCCGAGCTTGTCGGCGACAGTTTCGGCAAGCCCCTCATCGATATTGAGGAGGTGCGAGATCATGCGCTCGCGAATGACCGGCGTTTCGACCTTGGAAAGCTCGAATGTCAGCGCCCTGGCAATGTGGTCTTGCTCGTGAACGGTCTGGCTGACGAAGAACTGCCGTGCCTGGCTGTAGTGATCGGCAAAACTCTCGGCGCGAAGCCGGACCTTTGGCCCTTCCACCTCGTCGGCATACGAGCGGAAGCCCTTCTTGGGGTCCTGCCGCGGGCCATCTTCCCACGAATTGGGCTGATAGTTTACGCGCCCCACGGGATTGCGCATCGCCATATGTCCGTCCTGCTGCAGGGTGTGGAACGGACATTTGGGAGCGTTGATCGGCAAATGGGTGAAATTGGTCGAGCCCAGGCGTTTGATCTGCGTGTCGAGGTAGGAAAAATTTCGGCCCTGAAGCAGAGGGTCGTTGGAAAAGTCGATACCGGGCGGCACGTTTTGGGTCATGAACGCGACCTGCTCGGTCTCGGCAAAGAAGTTGTCCGGCATCCTGTCGAGCACGAGCCTACCGACCGGGATGGGCTCGATGATATCTTCAGGGATGAGCTTGGTTGGATCGAGAATGTCGAAGTCAAAACTGTCGGCAAATTCCTGATCGAACAACTGGACGCACAATTCCCACTCCGGGAAATCGCCGGCCTGGATGGCATCCCAGAGATCGCGGCGATGGAAGTCGGGATCGGCGCCGTTGATCTTGACCGCTTCGTTCCACACGACCGATTGCAAGCCCAGCTTGGGCTTCCAGATGAATTTCACGAATGTAGAATTGTCGTCTGCGTCGAGGAGACGGAACGTATGGACGCCGAAGCCTTCCATGAAGCGGAAGGACCGGGGGATGGCGCGGTCCGACATCACCCACATGACCATATGCATGGATTCAGGGGTGAGCGAAATGAAGTCCCAGAAATTGTCATGGGCCGACTGAGCTTGCGGGAAACCGCGATCGGGCTCGGGCTTGACCGAGTGGATGACGTCGGGAAACTTGATGGCGTCCTGGATGAAGAACACCGGGATATTGTTGCCCACAAGGTCCCAATTGCCTTCCTGGGTGTAGAGCTTGACCGCAAAGCCGCGGACGTCGCGTGCGAGATCGAACGAACCCTTTGACCCTGCAACCGTCGAAAACCGCACGAAGGCCGGGGTCTTTTCGCCAGGACGCTGGAAGATATCGGCACGTGTATATTTGGCGAGCGCGTCATAGGTTTCGAAATACCCATGTGCGCCATAGCCGCGCGCATGGACGACCCGCTCCGGGATACGTTCATGATCGAAATGAAAGATTTTTTCGCGGAAGTGAAAGTCTTCAATCAGGGTTGGGCCACGCGCGCCGGATTTGAGCGTGTTCTGGTCGTCTGAGATCGGCACGCCATGGGCGGTCGTCAGAACATCGGTCGTCTCATCGGCAATCTGGTGTAGTTCTCCACCATTGCCCCGGACCAGTTTCTGATCGTGGATTGTAACGGTGTCTTGTTTTTTTGATTTATCTTTGGTGGGCATTGGGAAGGATCACCTCGTGGAATTGGGGAAGCAGAGGATCCGGACGGTAGCGTCCGGATCCTGAAGGCTAGGCGGCTTTCGCGCGCGCATTCGCCGAGGCGTCAGCCAACGCCGTCAGGTCGACGTCAGTCTTGGATTCTTCCTGCAGTGTCGCGTCGAATAGCTTGGCGGCGTCTTTCAGGCCAAGCTCGGTTGCCCAGCGCTTGAGCGTGCCATAACGGGTGATTTCATAATGTTCGACGGCCTGTGCCGATGAAATCGGGCCCGCGTCGAGCGCAGGGCTTCCCTTGAACTCATCGATAATCTCTTCGCCCTCGGCGATGATGCCCTCGATGGCCTCACAAGTCTTGCCCTGAGCGCGTTTGCCGAGAATCTCGAACACCTGCTGAAGCCGCTCGATGTGAACTTCGGTTTCCCCGTGATGCTTTTCGAACGCAGCCTTGAGGTCTTCGGACTCTGCTGCGCGCTTCATTTTTGGCAGCGCCTTTAAAATCTTGCGCTCGGCGTAGTAAATGTCCCGGAGCGTGTCGTGAAACAGCGTTTCGAGCGTTTTCTCTTTTGCCATGGTGCGGCTCTCTTCTCGTTGGAAATGCGGTATGGACGAGGTCCATCATTCCCACCAACGCGGCCCTACAGCGCCCGTTCCTGGGCTGCGTCGCGGCGCTAACATATCCATGGCAGTGGTTGCGCCCGCCCGCCCTCGCGGGCCGAAAGACGGGGCGTAGCCCGTCATCCGCAGGGCTAAAGCCGCGCTTGGGCGACCGACCTCGTCGGCAGGTCAGTTGCGATCGGGACGACTGACGGAATTCCGGACGATCAACTCGCTGCGCAGCAGGATTTCGGTTTCCGGAGGCTGTTCCCCGCCGAGCAGCATCAACAAAAGGTCCATGGCCTTTTCGCCGATCTTGACCCGGGGCTGCTTCATCGTCGTCAGCGAAGGGGTGACGAAACTCGCAAACGAGATATCGTCGAACCCCATCACCGAAAACTGTCGAGGGAGGTCGTATTTGCGCGCGTTGAGCGAGATGACGACGCCCAATGCTGTGGCATCGTTGACGCATAGAAAGGCGGTGGGCAACACGTCGCGAACAAACATATGCTCGGTCGCTGCCCGCCCGCTCTCGGTGGTCCCGTCACCGTCGAGGATCAGGCGGGGATCGACCGTGATGTTGGCGCCAGCCAGCGCTGCGCGATAGCCCCGCTCTCGCAAGACGTTGACCGCCTTGGCGGTCGAGTGGCCGATAAAGGCAATGCGCCGATGCCCCTGGGCGATCAAGTGCTCGGTGGCGACACGCGCGCCCTCGATATTATCGACACCAACAAAAGGCACGTCGGCATTGGGCAGGGGCTCGTTCACAGCCACCGTCGGCGGCAAGCGAGTTTCGCCGCCTTCGCTGCCGAAACCGTAAGGAAGATGGCCGGTGAACAGGATCAGCCCGTCGGCCTGGTTCGAACTGATGAACCGAAGGTAGTCGGTCTCACGCGCCGGATCGTTCTGCGTATTGCCGATAAGGATACCGTATCCGCGCTTGCTGGCCTCGGTTTCGAGTCCCACGAGAATATTGGAAAAGTTTGGATCGCCCACATCGGGCGCCAGGATCAGGATCATGTTGCTGCGGCGCATGCGCAGCGAGCGCGCCATGGCGTTCGTCGTATATCCGGTCTGCGCAACAGCCGTCGTCACGCGGCGGCGCGTTTCGTCGGCGACCTTGGTGGGTGCGTTGAGCGCCCGGCTGACCGTAGCGATGGAGACGCCGGCGATCGCCGCGACATCCTCGATAGTGGCCAGTTTTTGATGTTTCACGTTTCGCCCCGCACACGCCGTCGTGCCCGCCTAGCATGCCTTTACCAGATGCCGCGCACAGCACCAGACCCCATAAGTGTCACACCCGTCCCATCAGGTCGTTGTAAACCTTTACATGAGCAATGAAAACCTTTACATAGCTCAAAGGAGGACGATGCGCTGGGAGGCTGTGGCGCATCTTGGGGGGAAGCATGTCGATCAACGACGATAGCACCACTGCGCCTGTTATTCTGGCGGCGCACAGGATCAGCAAATCCTTCGGCGACGTGCCGGTGCTCTTCAGCATCGATTTCGACATTCGCCCGGGTGAAGTTCATGCCATCATCGGCGAGAACGGCGCCGGTAAATCCACTCTCATCAAGGTGCTTTCGGGCCTGGAGCAACCAAGCTCAGGGTCGATTTCCTACGATGGCCAAAACGTCGTGCTGCCGCCCAATGGCGAAGCCGAAGCCATGGGCATCGTCGTTATCCATCAGGAACTGCTGCTTGCCGAACACCTGACGGTGTCGGACTCGATTTTCCTGGGTCGCGAACTGACTCGAAACGGCTTTCTGCGGGTCAGGGAAATGCGCGAGAGGTCCCGCGCTATCCTCGACACACTGCACGTCAATGTCGACCCCGATGCGCGGATCAACACCCTGTCGGTCGCGGACAAGCAGATGGTCGAGATCGCCAAGGCGATCAGCCGCGATGCGCGCGTCCTGATCATGGACGAGCCGACGGCAGTGCTCTCGGTGGGCGAAACCCAGACCCTGTTCGAGCAGATCCGTCGCCTCACAGCGCGCGGTGTCGCGGTCATATTCATATCCCACAAGCTCGGAGAAATCATGGAGCTCGCCCAGCGGGTGACCGTACTGCGGGACGGGCAATTGATCGCGACGGTCGGAACCGAGGCCCTGACCCCCGATTCCATCGCCCAGATGATGGTTGGTCGCGAACTCTCAAACCTCTATCCGCCCAAGCACGAGCCGGACGTCGAAGCGCCTGTGGTCTTATCGGTGCGCAATCTGGTGGCGCCCGGCGTCAAAGACATATCGTTCGATTTGCGGCGGGGCGAAATCCTTGGCTTTGCGGGTCTTATCGGATCAGGGCGCACGGCCGTTGCGGAGGCGATTGTCGGCCTCAATAC
Source organism: Pelagibacterium luteolum (assembly GCF_900100665.1). Taxonomy (GTDB): domain Bacteria; phylum Pseudomonadota; class Alphaproteobacteria; order Rhizobiales; family Devosiaceae; genus Pelagibacterium; species Pelagibacterium luteolum. Next base: position 40,089 of record NZ_FNCS01000016.1, on the reverse strand, counting down.
GCGTCGCTCGGGAGAAGTCTGGGTCGATGACCGGTTGGCCAATTTCTCTACGGTTTCCCAATCGGTCGCCGCCGGGCTCGCTTATATGACCAAGGACCGCAAGGGTCGCGGCCTGCTGCTCAATGCAGGGCTGGAACCCAACCTCACGCTGCTGACGCTTAAAAAGCACCTCAAACACGGCTTTCTGGATGGCAAGAGCGAAGCGCAGGCGCTTCAAAGGGCTGTGCGGCGCTTCGATATCCGGGCGCGCGATGCCTCGGTGCGGGTCGGCCAGCTCTCGGGCGGCAATCAGCAAAAGCTCATGCTGGGAAAGACCATGGAGTCCGACCCCGAAATCATCATCATGGATGAGCCGACGCGCGGCATCGACGTCGGCACCAAGCAGCAGATCTATCACATCATCGCAGCCCTCGCCGCCGAGGGAAAATCGATCATCGTCATCTCCTCGGAGATGCAGGAGGTGATCGGGGTCAGCCACAGGGTTGTCGTCATGCGAGAGGGGCGCCTCGCGGGTGAACTCGAAGGCGCCGAGATAACGGAAACAGAAATCATGCGGTACGCCGCAGGCATCAGACAGGGTGGGGACGATGAGCGTATCAGCGCATGAGGCTGCGAAGCCGCGAAAGGGCTTTCACCTCGATCTCAAGACCGCAGGGCCGCTACTGGCGCTGATCCTGCTGATTATTTTAGGCTATTCGCTGAACCCCGCCTTCCTCAATGAGGGCAATGTTACCAATATTCTCACCCGCTCCGCCTTTATCGGCATCATCGCAGTAGGGGCGACGTTTGTGATCACCGCCGGCGGCATCGATCTATCGGTCGGGTCGATGGCCGCTTTTATTGCGGGCATGATGATCATCATCATGAATGGCGCGGTTGATGCGTTCGGCGCTTCGATCTGGACGGTGGTGCTGGGGATCGGCTGCTCACTCATCCTCGGCATCGGCGCCGGCTTCATCAACGGGTTTCTCACGACCAAAGGCAAGATCGAGGCCTTTATCGTGACGCTGGGCACGATGGGTATCTATCGCTCCCTCGTCACCTATTTTGCCGATGGCGGCACCTTGTCGCTCAATAATGGCGCCCGTGAAATCTATCGCCCGGTCTATTACGAGAGCTTCCTGCGCATACCCTATCCGGTCTGGACGTTCATCATCGTCGCCATCATCGGCTGGATTTTGATGAACCGCACAGCCTTTGGCCGCTACTGCATGGCGATCGGCAGCAACGAGCACGTCGCGCGCTACTCGGCCATCAAGGTCGACCGGATCAGGACGGTGACTTACATCTTGCAGGGACTTTGCGTTTCGCTGGCAACCATCATCTATGTCCCTCGCTTGGGGTCTGCCTCATCCGCAACCGGCGTGCTGTGGGAACTCGAAGCCATTGCGGCCGTCATCATCGGCGGCACCATGCTCAAGGGCGGCTATGGCCGCATCGGCGGAACGGTGATCGGCGCGCTGATCCTGACCGCCATCGGCAATATCTTAAATCTCACCGACATCATCTCGAACTACCTCAACGGGGCGGTTCAGGGCGTCATTATCGTCGCCGCTGTCTATTTGCAGCGCGGTTCGTTCCGTACCGGCCGTCGCGCCAAAAAACCTGAATAGTTCGACAGAAATTCCCGCTTCACAAAAGCGGGCTGGACGGCGCCTAACGCGCCACACTTTAGGGAGGAATACCATGTCTATCAAAGTATTGACTTTGGCCCTGGCGGCGACGACCGCCCTGGCCGCGCCCGCCCTGGCTCAAGACCAGATCCGGATCGGCGTCTCCATTCCAGCGGCGACCCATGGCTGGGCCGGCGGGCTTAACTGGCACGCCCAGGAAGCCGAACGGCGCATCGAAGAAGCCAATCCCAATATCGATATCACCCTGGTGACCGCCGATAGCCCGGCCGACCAGGCCAGCGACATCGAAGATCTGATCTCCGTGCAGCAGATTCAGGCGCTGGTCGTTCTGCCGTTCGAATCCGATCCGCTCGTCGAGCCAGTCCGTCAGGCAAAGGAATCGGGTGCGTTCATCACCGTGGTCGATCGCGGCCTTCCCGATGAATCGATCCAGGACGTCTATGTCGCCGGCAACAATACCGAATTGGGCTCGGTCTCGGCCGAATACTTCCTCACGCGCCTGGGTGACGGCGACAATATCGTGATCCTGCGCGGCATTCCCACAGTTATCGATACCGAACGTTTCGATGCCTTCATGGAAGGAATCGAAGGATCGGGTATCAACGTGCTCGATAACCAGTTCGCAAACTGGAACCGCGACGATGGCTTTGAAGTGATGCAGGACTTCCTCTCCCGCTTCCCTGACATCGACGGTGTGTGGGCTCAGGACGACGACATAGCCATGGGCGTTGTCGAAGCCGTGCGTCAGGCGGGTCGCGAAGACGAAATGTTCATCGTCGGCGGCGCAGGCATGAAGGATGTCATCAAGGGCATCATGGACGGTGACGAACTGATCCCGGTGAACGTTCTCTATCCGCCCGCGATGATTGCGACCGCCATGGACGTGACAGTTGCGCACTTCAACTCCAACGGTCCCGTGACCGGCACCTACATCCTGGGCGCGCCGCTGATCACCCAGGAAAACGCCGAGCAGTACTACTTCCCCGATAGCCCGTTCTGATCGATTGCTATCAAATACGAAAGGGACGCCTCGGCGTCCCTTTTTAATATGGGACCGTGGCGGTGCAGGCGTCACAGCGTCGTTTCCGCCTTGACCGATATCCAGGCTGGAGCGTGATCGCTGGCTTTTTCCCAACCTCTAACGTCGCGATCCACACCGCCATCGATCAGGCGGCCGTGCAATGGCGGCGATAGCAGGAAATGGTCCAGCCTCAAGCCCGCGTCGCGTTCCCATGCATTCCGGAAATAGTCCCAGAATGTATAGATTGTCTTGTCGGGATAGAGCCTGCGAATGGCATCCTGCCATCCCTGCTCGAGAAGTTGCTGATACGCCGCGCGCACTTCTTGTCTGAACAGCGCGTCGTCAATCCAGCGCTCCGGCTTATAGACATCGCGCTCGGTTGGAATGATGTTGAAGTCGCCTGCCAAGACGGCAGGAACGCCCGCCTCGATCAGAGTGCCAGCGTGGGCCAGGAGCCGGTCTAGCCATTTGAGCTTATAGTCAAATTTTGGTCCCGGCGCTGGATTGCCATTCGGCAGGTAGAGGCAGCAAACAAGGATGCCGTTTACGGCGGCCTCGATATAGCGACTTTGGTCGTCGTCCTTGTCGCCGGGAAGTGTGCGTCGGGTGATTATCGGCGCAGTTCCCCGAGCAAGAATTGCGACCCCGTTCCATCGGCTCTGCCCGTTCCAGACGGCCGAATACCCGGCCGCCTCTAAGGCATCCGCGGGAAACTTCTGGTCTGGAGCCTTGAGTTCCTGAAGGCACACAATGTCGGGCGCGGTTTCTTCGAGCCATCGCAACACGATGGCAAGACGCCCGTTGATGCCGTTGACGTTGAAGGTCGATATCCTGATGCTGTCGGCTTCGGACGCCTTGCCTGGAACGGCCACCGTCAAGACTTGAGCTTTTTGGCTTCCCGTTCGAGATCGGTCCGCATATTCCCGTGCTTTTTAATCAGGTCCCGCGTCTGCTGCTCTGTAACGCCATTCTGTTGTGCGAAGTACCGCACTTCATAATCCTGGTCTCCGGCGACACGGTCGCGATCACGGTATCCTGTCTTGCTTGGATCGTCAGGCATTGATGGTCTCCTTTCGGTTACCGCGATCCAATGCACGCAAAGCCATGGGAGTTCCCATACTGTCTTGGAACGCAGGTCAATGCTTTCTCGTTCTATCGCCAACTTCAGGAGGTTCAATTGGCACCACGTGCAGTCTGGAAAGGAACGCTCAAGATCGCAGAGATCGCGTGCCCGGTGTCGATGTACACCGCCACCTCGACTGCCGGACGCATTTCGCTCAACCTCGTCAATCGAAAGACCGGCCATCGTCTTAGCCGCATTTATGCAGACACAACGACCGACAAACCGGTCGAGGCGGAAGATCAGGTCAAAGGCTATGAGACGAGCGAAGGCAAATACGTTGTTCTCGAGCCCGATGAGATCGCAGCGGCAGTTCCCGACAGTGATAAGACGCTCAAGGTCGATTCCTTTCTCGCCTGCAACCGGATCGAGCCGACATATTTCGACAAGCCATACTATCTGCTGCCTTCAGATGAGGCGGGGCAGGAAGCCTTTGTTCTCATTCGCGAAGCGCTACGCAAGCGCAAGACCGCCGCGATTGCCCATGCGGTTTTGTTTCGCCGTGTACGACCGGTGCTTATCAGGGCGCACCATGACGGGCTGATCGCTACGACGCTTAATTTCGACTATGAGGTCCGCTCGGCAAAGGCGGCCTTCAAGGACATCGCCAAGCGCAAGATCGACGCCGAAATGCTCGAGCTCGCCCAGCACATCCTGAAGACGAAAGCGGGAAAGTTTTCGCCCGAAAAGTTTGAGGACCGCTATGAAGCGGCGCTTGCCGATCTCGTTAAGGCGAAGATCGAAGGCCGGAAAGTCATTCCCCTTCGTCGTCCTGAGCCCACCAAATCCAATGATTTGCTGAATGCCTTGCGCGAAAGCGCCGGAGCAAAGCAGGCGCGTGCCAAGGGTAAAAAGTCCAGCGCGGCCAAATCGAAAAAGCCCGCCGCAAGCACACAGCGAAAAGCCAGCTAGCCCGATTTCTTACCGCTCTTGGGTTTGTCCGCGAGGCTCTTTTTGAGCGCGGACATGAGATCGATGACGTTGCTGGCCGGCTCTTCTTCTTGGTCGGTTACCGCCTTCGGCTTCCGTTTGGATTTGGCCGGCTTCTTGGCCTTGATGATGTCCATCAGGCGATCTTGCACCGGGTCGTTCACCATGGAGTCCGACCATGGCACAGTACGATCATCTATAATCTGCTCAACCATCTTGAGCAGTTTTGGATCAGGTTTTCCGTCGTCGACAGCTTTGAAATATTCATCTTCTTCTCGGACTTCATCTCCAAAGCGCAATGTCCACAAAATGATGCCGTTCTCCCACGGCTGAAGCATCACGGCACGTTCTCGATTGCCGAGAACGAGGCGGGAAATGCCGACAACGTCACTCTGGGCCATGGCCTCGCGAATAACGGTAAACGCCTCTTCACCCACCGCGTCGGCGGGCACGACGAAATAGGGGCTGTCATAATAGACCCATTCAATCGTGTCGGCGTCGACGAACTCGTCTATGTCGATCGTCCGGGTGCTCTCGAGCTGAACCGCATCGAGGTCATCGTCCTCAAGCTGGACGTAATCGTCCTCGCCGCGCTCATAGCCTTTGACCTGATCCTTATCCGGCACGACCTTGCCGGAGACCGCATCGACATAGCGTGTATATATTCGCTCCCCGGTCTTGCGGTTCAATGTGTGAAAACGCACTTTGGCGCTGTCGGTGGTAGCGGGCGCCAACGTCACCGAGCAGGTTACCAGCGAAAGCTTGAGATAACCCCTCCAATACGGTCTCGGTGCCACAGCCGAACTCCTTGCCTCGTCTGTCGCCCAAAACGCTGGACGGCCTTCCATGTTCCCCAACGCCTGGTTGCTTTCCGCAGCGTGCCCCAGCGTCGACGTGGACGAAGCGGGTTTGTGGTCGCTAACCTGTGTGTGCGCTCGGCACCTTAAAATCGCAGGAAAATAGCGCGCCGGGAACCTGAGATGGCGCGGGCGAGTTGCTTGGTCTGGAGGAGTTCATCATGACACATCATACCGACCACGAAGACCGTATCCGCCAACGCGCTCACGAGATTTGGCTCGCCGAGGGTCAGCCCAGCGGACGGGAGAAGGAACACTGGGAGCAGGCGGAAGCCGAGGTGCAAGAAACGTCTGCCGAGCCTGGTCTTGACCGTCCCGGATCAATGGGCGGCGACGAGATCCAATCCGGCGTCGAAGCACGATCCATCCGCGCCAATGACGCCCGGGCTCGCCGTTAACAAGCAAAAGCGCGAACGCGTTCCAGGCGTCCTGAGCCAATCGCAGACAACAGCTGTATGACCCGCTACCCGGTTTGCCAGCAACCGGGTGGCCCGGCCTCGCTCGAACCATATGTAAGAATGATGTTGCCCAGTGGAAGAATGGCGCACCCGACACGATTCGAACGTGTGACCTCTGCCTTCGGAGTTTTTTAGACTCCCTTTCGCTACAAATCGCGAGGGCACGCTATGTTTCTCTATCATACTGAAAACAAAAAGAAAGTTGAAATCTCCGCTTCTCTTCGGTATCCTTGGACACGCTCTAATTCACTCCCGGCTGCTTCCGTGGCGCTTCCGTGGAAACAGCTCCTCTTCAGCGGAGGTTACGTCTGATGGCAAAGCTGACCAAGCGAATTGTCGAAACCGCCGAGGTGCGCGAGAAGGACTACTTCATCTGGGACGACGATCTGCCGGGCTTCGGCCTGCGCGTCTTCACCTCCGGCAAACGCAGCTATCTCATTCAGTATCGAGCGGCAGGCCGGACCCGGCGCTTCACCATCGGCCTTCATGGAATCTGGACGGCCGAGAACGCGCGTCAGGAGGCCAAGGCCCAGCTCGGCCGCGTCGCGCGCGGCGAGAACCCGTCCGAGGAACGCCAGCTCGACCACAAGGCGATAACGGTCAAAGAGCTTTGCGATCTCTATGTCGCTGACCTCAAGGCCGGCCTGATCCTCGGCAAGGGCGGGCGTCCCAAAAAGACGACGACGATCACCACCGACATGGGGCGTATCGAACGGCATATCATTCCGCTGATCGGCACGCGCCGCGTCAAGGATCTCGCGAAGGCCGACATCAACAAGGTGATGAAGGACATCATGGCCGGAAAGACGCGCGTTTCGGTCAAGACCAAGAAGCTGCGCGGCAAGGCCATTGTTCGCGGCGGCGCCGGCACGGCGGCTCGAACGGTCGGATTGCTCGGCGGCATCCTGACCTACGCGATGGAAGCCGGCATCATCGACCGCAACCCTGCGCACGGCATACGCAAGCCGAAAGACAAGGTGCGCAATCGCCGCCTGTCCGAAGCGGAGTATCGCATCCTGGGCGACATGCTGCGGACGGCGGCCGAAAACGAGAAATACACGATGACCACCGAAATCATCCGGCAGATCGCCCTGACCGGATGCCGCCGCTCGGAGATGATCTCCCTGATGTGGAGCGAGGTCGATACGGACGCCAGTTGCCTGCGTCTAACCGATAGCAAGGAAGGCGCCTCGACCCGGCCTATCGGCCTTCCGGTCATCGAGTATCTTGAGGCGCAGAAGGATCAGGCGACCGGAGCGTATGTGTTCCCCGGCACGCGATTGGAAGACGGCGCGTTCGGCAGCTTCCCCAATCACTGGAAGCAGATATTCAAGGACTCGCCCCTCGCCGACGTCACGCCGCACGTCCTTCGCCATAGCTTCGCCAGCATCGCCAACGATCTCGGATTCACCGAGATCACGATCGCCGCGCTGGTCGGCCATTCCAAGGGATCGGTCACGAGCAAATACATTCACACGCTCGACACGGCTCTCATCATGGCGGCCGATACCATCTCGGGTTACATCCAGGGTCTTCTCGACGGCGTTGCCTTCAAGCACACAGCATATGCGCTCGATCGTGATTCCCGGAAGGCGGCCCTTGCCCGCTTCCTGCGCGAAGCCGCCGACGCGGAGGGCGAAGCCGTCGATCATCAGATCGCGGCCTAGCCACGCTCACCACGATGGTGCCGGCCTGGGGAATATTCCGCGCCTGCATCATCGTGGAAGCCAGGGTGGCGGAGACGGACGACCGTGATCGCGCTCGCCATCAATCCTTGCGCAGGATTTTCGCCATCGCCTTCCCGCGCGCCAGCTCGTCGACGGCGAGGATCGCGGCGGCCGGGTCGGACTTGGCGCGGGGGCGATGAAGATCGCTCTGCCTTGAACACTATCGCAAGAATCGGGGAAGTTCGAGGCGGGGCGTCGCCCTTCGGGCCGGGCTCTCGGCTGGCGCTGAAGCCTCGCGTCGCGGGTCTTCACCCTGACGGGCTTCCATCCCTGACGCATTGCGCTGGCGTCCGCGTCGGCTCGGTCAGCCGATGGGGCACGCTAAGCGAAACTTCCCTATGAGGTGTGATGAATGGATGTGCTCAAGGACTTGCCGCCCGGTACGATATGGTCGTATCTGCTGGAAGCGATCGAATGGCAGGTGCTGGAAGATCTTCGCTCCTACGCGCGATCCCGTCAGCGCGATGTCGCACGCGGCGCCGAGACGCCTGATCTCGCCGCGCTCATTGTCGACAAATATTGTGAGGGGCTCGCCAAGGCGCTGCGCATAGCAGGCATCGATTCCACCGTGCGGCTAGAAGGCGATCGGCTCTGCCGCGAGATCGATCCCGATTTCGACGCGCACCGGGAGGCGCGTTGGGCAGCGCGTCCTTGCACGCTCGTCTACTGACGGACGCCAATCCGGACAGATTTCGGCGTCGTCGGGATGAGCGGGAGAGTGAGAGTGCGGCCGGGTTGGCCGTGACGGGTTGAAGATCGGGAGAGAGGCTCCCGAGGCCCGTCGCGGAGACAATCCCGATGGCCAGAACCAGGAAATCACCACGCGCCGGCAACGACCGGACGAACCTCTACGACGACATCACCGACAAGATCATCGCCGATCTCGAAGCGGGAAAGCTGCCCTGGGTGCAGCCATGGGGCGGCGCTTCGGCTCCGCTCGCGATGCCCAAGAACGCCGTCACCGGGCGGCAGTATTCCGGCATCAACATCCTGCTGCTCTGGGGCGCCGTGGTCCAGTTCGGCTATCCCTGCCAAAGCTGGCTCACCTTCCGCCAGGCGCTTTCGCTCGGCGGCAACGTGATGAAGGGCGAGCGCGGCACGACCGTCGTCTATGCCGACCGCTTCGTGCCCGACGACGAGAAGAAGCGCGCCGCAGAGACCGGCGAGGACGCAGCGGCGATCCCGTTCCTCAAGAGATACACGGTGTTCAACGCCGCCCAATGCGAGGGCCTGCCCGAGGACGTAATGGCCGCCGCGCCGCCACCCCCGCCCGGCCTGATTGAGCCCCAGGTCGAGGCACTGATCCACGCGACTGGCGTGGACTTCCGAATAGGCGGCAATCGAGCCTTCTACGTTCCGGCACACGATTACGTTCAGGTGCCGCCGCCCCAAGCCTATTTCGAGCCGATTAACTGGCATCGCACCGCCTTGCATGAGCTCGGCCACGCGACAGGCCATGCCTCGCGCCTTGGCCGTGAATTGTCCGGCAGCTTCGGCACGAAGAAGTATGCCTTCGAAGAGCTGGTCGCCGAACTGAACGCTGCGTTCTGCTGCGCTTCGCTCGGCATCGAGCCCACGGTCAGACATGCCGACTATATCGGCTCCTGGCTCGAATTTCGATGAGGTGAGCATAATTCGAGTTATCCGCAGCAGCCCATAATGTGAAGGAACGCGGCGGGATTGGCTGTGGTCTCCGGATTCCTGCCCGCATTCCTCCGCATTATTTCACAGCGCGTCGAGCCAGGCGCTAGCGGACGGCGCTTCTGTTGGCGTGGGCAAACGGAGTTAAGTTTTGCGCGGATTGAAAATTAACGGCCGCGATGCGCTGCTCAGCTTTCTGACCATAGTGGCATAAAGGTGCAGTGGTACGGCTCGCCGAGACTTTCAAGATGGAACGACGGGTTTTGGCGTTGCCGTTGGTCGAGGGGGAACGGCGAAGTTGGGGTGGGAAGGAGACCGCCGAGGCGGAGACGCACCGCAACATCGAGGTGATCTGGCTGCTGCGGCACCTCAAGCCGGACTTTCGCACCATTGCCGCTTTCCGGCGGGCAAACCGATCCGCTTTCCGGCAGGTGTTTTGGGAATTCGTGATCCTGTGTCGACAACTCGACCTGTTGGCCGGGAACTTCTGGCTGTCGACGGCACACGGATCAAGGCGGTCAACAACAAGGACCGCAACTTCACGCGCGGCGCTCTGACGAAGTTCATCCGTGAGGCCGACGAGAAGCTGGCCGACTACATGAAGCGCCTCGACGAGGGCGACGCAGATGAAGAGAAGGCCGGCAGCGGCTCCAGGGAAAGGGGTGATGGCAAACTCGCCGAGAAGATCGCGGCGATCAGGGACAAGCGCACCAAGCACAAGGCCATGCTGGAGGAACTGGACCGCACTGGCGAAGACCAGATATCGCTGACCGATCCCGACGCCCGCGCCATGGCCCGCATGACGAAGGTCGGCGTTGGCTACAACGTCCAGCTTGCCGTAGACACGAAGCACAAATTGATCGCCGAGCAGGAGGTTTGCAACCAGGTAATCGACCTTGGCCTTCTGGCTCCTACGGTCGAAGCCGCGATGGAAACGCTTGGCGTCGAACGCATCGAGGCGGTCGCCGACCGGGGCTACTTCAAGATCGAGGACATCGAAGCTTGCGAGGCAGCCGGCATCACCGCCTACGTGCCCAAGCCGCTCCGCGGCCCCGCCGTAGCTCAGGGCTTCTTTTCCAAAGAGGAGTTCCGCTACGATGCTGAAGCAGACACCTACACCTGTCCAGCAGGCCAGACGCTCAGGCCCCGCTATTACGGCAAATTGCGCGACAACGTGAAGGTGATCTATTGCGACCGCAAGGTTTGCAAGGGCTGCGAACTGCGTCCGTCTTGTACTTCCAAATCCTATCGCGGCGTCACCCGCCTTGAGAATGAGGCCGTGATCGACCGCATGGCAGATCGGCTTGCAGTCAGGCCTAATATTCTCGACACGCGCAGGGAGAGCGTCGAACATCCGTTCGGCACGATCAAGCAGTGGATGAATCAGGGCGCGTTCCTGATGCGGCGATTGGAGAATGTCCGTGGCGAGTTCAGTTTGACGGCGCTCGCCGACAACATCAAAAGGGCCATCACCCTGGTAGGCGTACAGGGCCTGATCGCCGCCGCAAAGGCGTGACCGGTGAAAATCCGCCTCCTGAGAGCACCGAAATCGCGCGAAAGCACCCTTTTGAGGCACCATGCCACCCCGACGCCAATGATCGGAGAACCCCAGAAAAACCCGCATCGATAAACGATGAGCGCCTATAAGGCCTGATGATCGCTGCGTTTTAGGACGATCTGCCCCACTTTTGCGACGGAAACCACTCCGAAAACCCAGCCCTGTCGATCTGGTCATGAAAATGCGGGCATTGCGTGAAATTGTCAGACTTGGGACCAGAAGAATGAAATGCCGCCGATGATGAACAGCACCACCCATGAAAGATGCCTGCCGCGCGTGATGATGAGCGGGAGTAGTCCGGATGCGATTGAAGTGAGTCCGATTGCCTGAGCCGCGCCGTGGGGCGTCAATTGGCCTTGGCCGATCTGCCCCAGCAATGCGGCGAAACCGAACCAGGCGATAGTCGTGATGTGCCATGCAAAGCGCAGGGTTCGCGTGGTGAAACGGGTGCTGCCAAATATCGTGGGTAAATCCTCACGGCGAAACAGCCGCACGAGAATATACCGCTCGCCAAGTATGGAGTGGGCCAGGCCGAGAGCGATAAAAAGAACAGCTGCCACGAGCATCATATTATAAAACACCTGTGTTCTCGTTTAGGGATCATGGCAGGCTGCATTCCCTTCACGCGCTTGGCTCGGCCGCGCCGTTGATGAAGAGCTGGATAGCCGCTTCAAATTCATCTGCGAGGGAAAGCTCGGGGACACTCAACCAGCGCATAAGGGCTGCCAGATACAAATAGTTCAGGAGGAACGCGAGGTGCGCGGCATCGAGATCGCTCCGCACTTCGTCCTCGCGCTGGGCCGTCGCGATAAGCTGCGTCATGGTTGTGATGAGGTCCTCGCCATCCTTGACCGCTCCATCGGCCGCGTCGAAGCTCCCGAACCGATAGCGAATATAGGGAGGCAGATATTGCCGGTGACCCTCGCACCACTGCGCCGACGCAGCAAAAAGCGCGGTCAACTGGGCCTGGATCGAGTTCGTTTCACCGAGAACCGGCGCAAGGCCAGCAAGGTCTGTGGACAGTTCCTTTTCGATCCAGTGCGTGAGCACAGCTTCCTTGACCTGAAAGTGGTTATAGAGCGTGCCTTTAGCTACGTCCGCCGTGGTCGCGATCTGCTCCATCGTGACGTTCTGGTAGCCTTCGCGCTCGAATAGTTCGAAGGCCATGCCGGCAATCTGGTCGAGCATTTGCCTGCGCTTGCGCTCGCGCCGGCCGGGTGGTGGTTGAAGGTCAGTCAGTTGCATTTCTATACGTCGTTCATCTTTAGATGTTGAACAAATATGGATGTCGCCTATATTGCCTCTCGAAAGCGCCTTGCCAACCCCAAATCTGCGAGGCAGCGAGGAGTGGCAGATGAGCCAGCAATCCCGGATCGAGCCCGGGTTCTTCACGGAAGTCAGCAGCGACCTAGCAGACAGAAGCTGGGCGCTGACGAGCTTCGACAAACTCGCACAATGGGCACGTACGGGATCCCTGATGTGGAACCAGTTCGGGCTCGCCTGCTGCGGTGTTGAAATGATGCACTTCGCGATGCCGCGCTACGATTGCGAGCGGTTCGGGTTCGCGCCGCGCGGTTCGCCGCGGCAGTCCGATGTGATGATCGTCGCCGGGACGGTGACGAACAAGATGGCCCCGGTTCTGCGCAAGGTCTACGATCAGATGCCGGAGCCGCGCTATGTCATCTCCATGGGGTCGTGCGCCAACGGAGGCGGCTATTATCACTATTCCTATTCCGTGACGCGCGGCGTCGACCGGTTGCTGCCCGTCGACATCTATGTGCCCGGCTGTCCGCCATCCGCCGAGGCGCTGCTATACGCATTCCTTCTCCTTCAAAAGAAGATGCGGCGGGTGGGGACGATCGAGCGTTGAGCCGGCCGTCGAAGGATACAGCTGCCAATCACGGCGGCTTCGCCCGATGCGCGACGCCGTCGCAGCGGAACTGGAATCAGGAGCCGACAATGTCTGCATATTTTCTGCCAGCGGCCATCTCCATGGCGCTGCTTGGCTTCCACCTTGTCGTCGGAGGGCGCGAGATCGCACAGCCCCTGCTCACGTCGCAGGAGTTCCCGTCTGACGTAAAACATGTCCTGTATATCTGCTGGCACGTCGTCAGCATCCTGACTGGTGCGTTTGCATTGAGCTACCTCGCCGCGGCGATTGACCCGGCTCTGCGCACCTATGCGATCGCAGCCACCATTCTCGCTGGCGCCATGACGCTATGGAGTTTGGCGGTGGTGGTCTGGAAGCGGCAGAGCCATCGGGAAATGCCCCAATGGATCGCATTTCTGGTGCTCACGCTCTCGGGCCTCTGGGCGCTGAATTGATGGCTGGAACCGGCCGAAACCGCACGAAAGGAGAAACCTGTGCAGCCGAGGATCGAAGCATTTTCCGTCGAGCCGAAATTGATGCAATCCCTCCTGAAGCTGGAGGAAACCATAACGGCCTCCGGCCTCGAACAAAGTTTGATCGAGCTGGTGAAGATAAGGGCGTCGCAGATCAACGCCTGCGCCTACTGCCTGCATATGCATACCGCCGACGCGCTTGCCCAGGGCGAACGGGTCGAGCGTCTTCTTTTGCTCGATGCCTGGCAGGAATCCACGCTGTTCACGGCGCGGGAGAAGGCCGCGCTCGGCTGGGTCGAAGCGCTCACCAATGTCGGCGCGACCCATGCTCCCGATGAGGATTTCGATGCTCTCAAGCCAGCATTTTCCGAATCCGAGATCGTGAAGCTCACGTTGCTGATCGGCATGATCAATCTGTGGAACCGGGTCTGCGTGGGGCTGCGCGCGGTTCATCCCGCTGACATCGAAGGTGCTGAGGATAAGCGACGGCAGTTATGATCGGTTTTCCTGCGGACAGGCCGCGAGAGCGTTCGAAACAATCCCCCGCCACACCTTCGCGGCATCGTCGATCACAATCGACTCCTGAATTGAGGATGGCTGGCCTGATGATGAAAGTGCAGATTTGAGCAGTCTTCTGGACACGTCCAATCTTTATCGTCCGCGCACGGCATGGTTCGTGAAGCGCATCGCTTGTGGGCCGGTGGAAATCAAGCTTTCGGCAATCAGCGCGCCAGATACCGAAATTCGCGAAACAGACATTCTCCGCGCGGAAGATGCGATCCGCGAGGAAAGCGCGAAACTCGTTCATTCTTACGATCATATGGATGCCGGTTTTGCTATTGTGCATGCTGGCGAAGAGGCGCTTTGGTTGCTTCTGCACCATTGGATCGACGGCGGTATTGCCACGCATCGACTGTGGCGCAAACCGCTCGAGACGGAGGCTCCCTTTCAACCCGTCGTCTCCAGTGCCATGGCCTGCGTCTGGGAACTCGGTGTGATCGATTTCGAGCGCAGAGCCTGGATGAGTACCGTCATGGCGGGCAAACCACTTTCCGACTACCTCGCTCGCACGCTTCCGCACGGTACGGTGTGAACTCGCCCACGTCACCGCTACTTCGGCTCCCCCGCTAGACGACAATCGACCCGATATAACTGGTCTCTTCGACAGGTTATCTCTGGCAGTAAGAGCCGCCCGCAAGGTCCGGATTCAGCAGTGATTAGCGGTAATGTAAATGCCCGCAATGGGTTCGATAGGTGAAGGTCTCCTTCTAGCCGAAAAATCCAATGAGTGGCCTCTGCGTTCCGATGGCAAACTTCTGCAGTCATTTTGACCAGCAGAGGAGCCATCGATGTCGAATACCAATGACCAACTGATCACAGAGCTCAGAACCGTACTATCCAGCCAGCAATACAGCCCTGTGGTGATCGGGAACTACTGCGCCTATGCGCGCGGGTTCGTCGAATACCTTGCACAGCAGAGCATCGATGTTGTGGAGGTGACCGAGACGCAGGTGGTTCAGTACCTGCATCATGCGGTGGCGCTGTTCCGGAAACGCCATGGTCGATCTCCGGGGCCATACTGGCACTCTATCCCGCGCTCCGGAATCCATGCCTTGCTGCGGCTCGCACAGGGTCAATGGCCGTCCCCGCCGAAGGCGGCCTGCGTTGCCGACGCGCTGCGCTTTGCGATCTGCGACGAGTACGAGACATGGCTGCGTGAGGAGCGAGGTCTCGCTACGGCCAGCATCGACGCGTTGATGTGGGAGGGGCGGAACTTTCTGGCCTGGCAGATCGATCGGCACGGTCCCGACAGCCTGATGACGATGAGCGTGAGCGACATCGATAGCTACATGGACACGCGCAGCCCTCATCAGACGCGCAGGTCCGTGAAGGATGTGGCCGAGCGCCTTCGCTCGATGCTGCGCTATCTCCATCGGACTGGGCGCGTCGCCATCGATTTATCGCCGCACGTCATCGCCCCTTTGCTCTATGCCTATGAAGGTGTGCCGTCGATCCTTACGCCCGATCAGGTCGCTGCGGTTTTGCAGGCGTCGGGGGAGGACAAGACGTCGGCGGGCTTGCGGGACCACGCCATCCTGCAATTGCTCGCGACCTATGGCCTGAGATCGGGCGAAATCTGCAACCTGCGGATCGAGGACATGGACTGGCGAGCGGAATCGATCCGCATCAGGCACACCAAGACCCGGGCTAGCTCATTCCTGCCATTGATGGCGCCGGTGGGTGAAGCGGTGCTTGCCTATCTGCAGGTGGGGCGGCCTGCGACAGATGCCCGTGAGATCTTCGTCCGCACGCGCGCGCCGTATCGCAAGCTCGGCCTGCTGGCCAGCATGGTGCGGCGGCGGCTTACAGCCGCCGGCGTCACGCCGGCCGGCAAGAACGGCTCCCATATTTTCCGCCATGCACGTGCAGTCGAAATGCTGCGTGCCGCCGTGCCCCAGAAGGTGATCGGCGACCTGCTCGGGCATCGCTCGACAGAATCCACGGCACCCTATCTGAAGCTCGCTACCGAGGATCTCCGGGCCATCGCGCTCGACGTGCCGGGACAGGAGGTGCGTTCATGACGATGTGGCCCGACCCTGAGCGCCAGTTGATTGCGCGGTACATTGCAGGCCTTAACCTGCGCACCACGAACAGTCCCATCTACTACAGGCAGGCGCTCAACATCTTCCAGGATGTTGCCGAACGCCACGCCAGGCTCGACAAGGACATGCTGGTGGCATGGCTGAATGTATCGCCGGGACGGTGGGCCGCGACGACGCGGCTGCACCGCACCCGGATTATCGACCGCTTCCTCGATCACCTTGAGGAAACCGGAGCGATCGAACGCAATCCCGTCGCCGCGCTGGCTGAAGCTTGCAATATCAAACAGTGCAAGCCGGTTTGGCGCGCGCTGGCTTCCAGCGATCCGGATAGCGCGCTTGCCGAACTACACCAGCCCAGGCCGTTCGGAAGCATACTGGGCAAAATGATGTCCCAACACGTCACGCTGATGCGCAATCGAGGGTACAAATACACTACGCAAACGGTGTGGCTCTCGCGGTTCGACCGGTTCTTGCAGTTGAACCCTGCGCTTCAGGGGCAGCCAATCGCGGTGATGCTCCAGCACTGGTCTGCGGCAAAAACAACGCGCAATCATCCGAACGAGTGCGAAAAGCTGAAGCGGGTCCTTGCGAAAATCCTCCGCCATCAGAATCCATCAATCCCGCCACGCCGCCCCGACCCACGTCCGGAAAAGGAAGTGGCCAGGCAATGGCGAAAACCGCATATCTACACTCCGGCCGACGTGCGGCGTATGCTCGATATCGCCCGCTTTTACCCGTCACCACGGGCGCCGCTTCGCCCGTTGAGCATCTACACCATGCTGCTGCTCGCCTATTGCGCGGGTCTGCGGCGAAGCGAACTGGCCCGCCTCGATCTCGGTGACGTTGACTTCCAGGGCGGCACGATCACGATCCGCCAGACCAAGTTCTACAAGACCAGGATACTGCCGCTTCCCGACAGCGTGATGATCGAGCTTCGATCATATACCGAAGCGCGGCGGTGCGCCGGTGGATCTCAGGATCCGCGTTCCGGCCTGTTCTGGCACGAGCAGCGTAGTGACCGCTATACGAAAGAAGCCGTCGCCTGGCTTCTCGTTGACGTTATACGTCGTGCCGGGCTGAAACCGCCTCAGGGACGAACAGGACCTCGCTTGCACGACCTGCGGCATTCGATGGTCGTGAACCGGATCCTCGAATGGTACAAGGCGGGCATCAACCCGCAGGCTCATCTGCCGTTCCTCGCCACCTATCTTGGCCATCGGGACATCAACTCGACCCTGGTCTACATCACCGTCACGCAGGACCTTCTGCATCGCGCCAGTGAGCGGTTCCGCGTGCTGGGAGCGCCATGCCTCAACATCGGGCCGGAGGTGCGGGCATGAGCACGAGCAATCGGTTCTCGTATCTGCTGCGCGCATTCTTCTACGAATGGCTGGTCGATCAGCGCAATGCCTCCGTCCATACGGTGCGGTCGTATCGCGATGCCTGGCGGCTGTTCCTCCGGTTCGTCGCACAGCGCACAGGGAAGAAGGTGGCGATGATCACGCTGACCGATCTGACTGCCGGAGAGGCCATTGCGTTCCTGGGTCACGCCGAACATGAACGCGGCGGCACGATAGGCACGCGCAACTGCCGGCTTGCAGCGATCCGCAGCTTCTTCAACTTCGTTGCGACCAGGGATCCCGGATCGATCGCGCAATGCGTCGAAATCCTCAACATCCCGATAAAGCGTGCTCCAGTGTCGCAACCCTGTTATCTGGATCCGGCGGAAGTGACGGCGATCCTGGCTCAGCCTGATCGTTCGACACTCGAAGGTATGCGCGATCACGCCTTGCTCTCGTTCCTCTACAACAGCGGCGCGCGAATACAGGAAGCGCTCGATCTGTGCCCCGATGCGATCCGGTTCGAAAGCCCAAGCTGCGTGCGCCTGACCGGCAAGGGTCGAAAAGAACGTATCTGCCCACTCTGGCCGGAAACCGTGATGTTGTTGAAGAAGCTGCTCGAACGGCGACCGCGGGCGCTAGACCAGCGGTTGTTCGTCAACCGCTATGGCGAGCCGCTCAGCGCCTCGGGGGTCCGGTTCAAGCTTGCCGCCTATGTAAGGGCGGCGGCCGAGACTACGCCAACACTCCGCGATAAGCATGTGACGCCCCACGCCTTCCGGCACGCAACCGCCGTGCACCTCATATCGGCGGGCGTCGACGTCACGGTTATCCGTAGCTGGCTCGGTCACGTGAGCCTCGATACGACGAACCACTATGCCAGAGCCAACCTCGAAACAAAGCGCAAGGCATTGGAGCAGGTCGGCGTTCCCGAAACACCCGGTCGTCAGCCCTCGTGGAAACGCGATACGAGCGTTCTCGCTTGGCTCGACACGCTCTGAATAATGCGGAGGAATGTGGCCAGAAACCCCCGGACTTCAGCCAGTCTGGGTCGCGTTCCTTCACATTATGAGGTGCTGCGGATAACTAGAGGTGCTGCGTGAGGACAACCGCGCCATCGTGCGCGCGGCGAGCCAGGCGAGCAAGGCGGCCGACTGGATTCTGTCATTTCTCCCCGAGGACGCTGCCGCGCAGAACGCGGCGGTCGAAAGCGACAGGAGGGCGGCATGGTCCTCCTGACCGACGACCTGCGCGAGCAGCTCCTGACCAATGGCCGCGACCACGGCTCCGACCATGTGCCGGTGATGAAGCTCTTCAATCCGCTCGGCGCCGGCGTCTGGCTGGCGACCGAACTGGATGAAGATGGTGATCTCCTCTACGGCCTCGCCGATCTGGGCGAACCCGAAATCGGCGCCTTCTCGCTCGCCGAGATGACCTCCTTGCGTCTGCCCTGGGGCATGGGCATCGAGCGCGACATCCTTTTCACCGGCGATTTCCCCCTTTCGGTCTGGGCCGAGGCGGCCTGCGAAGCCGGCAGCATACGCGCGGCCGAGCGCATCCTCTATCGCGCCCGCATGGCGCAGGAGGGCTCGTGATGCGCTTCCGTCGCTGGCATAGGCCCGAGCCCTATTGTGACACGTCGCGCAAACGCGCGGCGTTCCACCGTAAGCAGCGCCTCGAACGAGAGGCGCTGCCGCTCTTCGCTGACCAGATCGCCGACGGACAGCACGGCGTCGACGAGGAAATGGTCCGTCGCGCCGTCTGGTGGGGTGAAGCCGAACGGGAGCGCCGCAGCCAGCGCGCGGCTTCCTGGCACAAGGCGCGCGGCCGTCTGTTCGCACTGCCCGACGCGCTCCGGGCCACCGTCCGATCGCTGTGGCGCGAATGCCCGTATCCGGCCGATCCTGTGTCCCTGCTCGATCTCCTGCACCAGATCGCCGTGGGCCGCGTCGATCCCCATCGCCCGCCCTGGAAGTTTCATCCCGAGGTGAAGGCCCGGATCACGCCGGACCCGTCGAGATTCGACGCGGCCTTCCGGCTGATCGGTCACCGCAAGATCGGGGGCGGCCCGAAGACCACGGCGGCGGACGAGTTCCTGTTCTGCGGCAATCTCGGCTCCGGCCTCGTCTTCCTGCGCTCCCGGGTGTGTCTGATCGAGCGGCACGAGAGCTTCTACACCTCCTCCAACCATCGTCTGCGCGATTCCAAGGTCGGCAGTGGCGGCCACTATGTCGAGATCGAGGTAACGGGCGATTGCCCGGACGCGGATCTTGCCACCATCCAGCGGATCGCCCAGGCGGCCGACACACGGCCCGTCGTCGTCCGGCGCGCCGCGCGATCGAGCGGCCGCAGCGCTTCGACTGGTGATGCCGAGCCTGCCCCGGCGCCCCAGAGTGAGAGAGGGGATGGGGATTTCGTGACGGGTTGAAAGCGGAGAGAGAGGCTCTCGGCGCCCGTCGCGGAGTAACCCACCATGGCCCGTGCCAAGAAGAAGCCCGCCCTCGAGATGATCCAGTTCTCGCGGGCGCGCGACATCCCCTTCAACCGTATCCGTCTCTCGAACGACAATGTGCGCGAAACCGACATCGAAGCCGGTCTCGACGATCTCGCGCATGACGTCGAGCGTCGCGAGGACCTGATCCAGGGCCTCAATGTCCGCGCCATTCTCGACGCGGAGGGCAACGAGACCGGCGATTTCGAGACGCCCGCCGGCGGACGCCGCTACCGTGTCATCGCTCGTCTGGTCGAGAAGGGCCGCTTCCCCGATGACGGTCTGGTTCCCTGCATCGTCAAGAAGACCGACGCCAAGACCTCGGCCGTCGACGACTCGTTGGCCGAGAACACCTTCCGGCTCGCCCTGCATCCACTCGACCAATTCAAGGCGTTCAACCGCATGGTCGAAGGCGGCATGAGCACCGATGAGGTTGCCAGCGCCTATCTGACCACGCAGCGCTATGTCGAGCAGCGCCTGGTGCTCGCCAAGGTCTCGCCCAAGCTCCACGAGGTCTATGCCGAAAACGGCATGACGCTGAGGATGCTGGAGGCGTTCACCGCGCATCCCGATCATGCCCGTCAGGAGCAGGTTTGGGAGGCCGTCCGGCAGTCCCACAACAGGGAGCCGTGGCGCATCCGCGAGTTGCTGACGCAGACCACCGTTCCCTCGTCCGACAAAC
Organism: Pelagibacterium luteolum; assembly: GCF_900100665.1. GTDB lineage: Bacteria > Pseudomonadota > Alphaproteobacteria > Rhizobiales > Devosiaceae > Pelagibacterium > Pelagibacterium luteolum. The sequence continues at coordinate 19,684 of NZ_FNCS01000016.1, read as the reverse complement.
GTGCCCTCTTCATCGGGCTCGACGCCTATATCGCGGCGGGCGGCCCGGTCCTGCCGCGATACCTCTTCGACGACGACGAGGACGGCTGGCTGGAGGATGTGTCGCTGCTCGACCGGCTGGTGGCCGAGAAGCTCAAGGCTGCGGCCGATGAGGTGGCCGCCGAAGGCTGGAAGTGGGTGGAGGTCGACCTCGAACTGCCCTATGGCTACGACTATGGTCTGCGCGGCATCACCGGCACGGCGGCGGAACTGACCGCCAAGGAACGCCGTGAGCGCGAGAAGCTTCGCAAGGAGCGGGAGCGCCTGGAAGCCCAGTATCCGGCCAGCGAGGAATTCCCCGAGGATATCGACCAGCGCATGGGCGAGATCGAAAAGCATATCGAAGCCTTCGAGCGTCGCCCGGTCATCTACGATCCGGCCGAGATCGGGATCGCAGGTGCATTCGTCAGTGTCGACGAGGACGGGGAACTGATGGTCGATCGCGGCTGGGTCCGTCCCGAGGACGAGCCGGTCAAGACGGTCGAGGGCGATACGTCGGAGACTGACGGCGATGAAGGCGGCGATGGTGTCCAGCGCACGGTCATCACCATCGGCGGCCAGCCGGCCGAACCCGAGCCGGACGAGGACGAGGTGACGATCAAGCCTCTGCCCGAACGGCTCGTGGCCGAATTGACGGCGCACCGCACGGTGGCGCTTCGCGACGCGGTCGGCGCCAACCCGCACATCGCCATGACGGCTCTGCTGCACAAGCTGGTCCGCGACACCTTCAATCGGAACGCCACCGGCGCCGCCCTCCAGGTCTTGGTCCGCAAGGTCTATTGCAGCGATCAGGGCATCGACCTCAAGAACAGCCCCTATGCAAAGTCCGTGGATGAGCGGCACGAAGGCTGGGCCGTTGACCTGCCGGCGGACGACGACGCGCTCTGGGACTGGCTCGACGCGCTCGACGACGCCAGCCGCATGGCGCTGTTGGCCCATTGCGTGTCGTTCGGCATCAATGCGCTCTATGAGCGGCCGAACCCCCACAGCGCCATGGGTATCTCCGAGTACGGGCTGCGCCGCCGCATGGCGGAGGCCGACCGTCTCCAGCGCACGACGGGGCTGGATATGGTAGAAGCCGGTTTCAGGCCCACCGTCGCCAACTATCTCGGCCGTGTCACCAAGCCGAGAATCCTCGAAGCAGTGAACGAAGCCCTCGGCGAGGAGAAGGCCCGCCTGATCGACCATCTCAAGAAGGACGACATGGCGCGCGAGGCCGAGCGGCTCCTGGCCGACACCGGCTGGCTCCCCGAGCCGCTCCGTCCCGAACCGATCGAGGCGGATAACGCCACCGCCGACCTCGAGGCCGATTTGCCGGCGTTCCTAGCCGGCGACGGCGAGGACGACGAGGGGGGTGAGGAAGTGGCGGATGCTCCCGAGGCGGCGATGATCGCGGCTGAATGATGCCATCTGGCGGGGCGGTTTCGGCCGTCCCGCCAGTATTCCGCCATCCAAGGAGCATTTTTGATGATCACCACCGAACCCGGCGAGTCCCGCCGTGTCGTCTTCGCCTATCTCGTTCCCGTGCATGTCGAGGTCGAGGACGGTTTTGTCGTCGGCGTCACCGTAATCGACGAGACGCCGATCCGAAATCCCACCCTGGTCGAAGGCGAACCGGTCCATCTCGCCGAGGCGGTCGCAGCCGCCGATGACGGCCAGGCGTGGCCGTCCTGGTCCTTCGGCTACTAGCCGCCAATCCCCCTTTCCCTCCATATCGCCCGGCCTTCGTGCCGGGCGCTTCTGTTTCAGGAGACAGTCTCATGCCCGCATACAATGTCTACGACGCGCCGCTTGGAAGTCTGATCAGGTACTTCGACGGCACACCGAAGCCTCCGGCGCGCTTCACCAAGAAGCTCGCTGCTTGGAAATCCCGCAACGGCGTTGGCCGGCTTGTGCGCAAGCAGCCCTGCCGTGAGCGCGCGACCTATACCGCGCCGGCCTCCATCACGTTGCACGAGGGCGACTTCGCCTCGGGCTCGGTGATCCTCGTCACCGTCATGCGCACGCACTCGGTCGACAGCGATCTCAGCTTCGAGATCGTCGAGCGGCCGAAGATCGGCATGGTGCGCGTACTGAACCGGATCGGCGACGACGACGAGCTGCTGAACCTCGCAGAGAGCCGCGAGGCCGCCGAGCTCTGGCTGGCCAAGGCAGGATACAGTCGCGCTCGCCTCGAAGAGGTCACGGCCGATGAGGTCAGCGCCGATGTCATCGAAGGCCGAACCGCGGCCTGACCTTCGCTCATTCCGATCCACCTGGCCCGCCGTCCAAGGACGGCGGGCCATTGTCGTTTCAGGAGACGATGATGGCCATTCCCGATCACGCCCGCACCAACTTCAACACGCTGCTCCGTGCTGCCGAAGACGGAAATCTCGCGCTCATGGAGTGCCTGGACGCTGTCACGGGCGAGCGTCGCTATGTCCTTTGCGCCGTAGGTCGCGCAGACGATGGCGACTACGTCATGACGCCGTTCGGCCATCTGGCCGACGGCAACCCCTACGACGCCTATCTGCCGCCCAACCCCGACGATGCGAACGGTTTCGTCGCGCAGTCCGGTGATGACCCCCCGCCATGATCACCGTCGCAGACACCCTCGTCACGGGACTCCCCGACGCTCCATCGCCGCGACCGCGTCGACGCGCCGTGCGCGCCTAAGCCTCGAATGATCCCGTCAACCCAGCCCGGCCATCGTGCCGGGCGCTTCTGTTACAGGAGCATCCCATGCCCGCATTCACCGTCGAGACCACCTATCGCCTTCCGGCCTATCGACACCGGACCTATCATGCCGAAACGCCGGCCGAAGCATGCCGCCTTGCCATCGAAGACGACGACTGGGAGGGCGAAAAGCTCGACTACGAGTGCGCCGGAGAAACTTACGTCACCGGCATCTGGTCGGGCACCGACGCCGCCTATTCTGCACCTGCTATCGCCGTCCCGTCGCATTTCGAGGAGACGATCCATCGAAAGGCAGCGCATTTCGAACTCCTGCTCGGCCTTCTCAAGATGATGGTCGCAGACGCGGTTGCCCGCCGCGCGTCGCCGGAGGGATGGGTCGAACGCGCCTCCTGGGCCGTTGGATGCGGAGAAGCGATCCTCGCCGGCGCCCGCGACCCGGACGCCCCGGTCGTCCTTCCGAAGCCAAGCCACGTGCTCGCCTGGCTTTCCGAGGAACGCGTTCACGACCAGATCACCGCGATCCTCGAAACCGATCCTGTGTTCGCCGGTGTATCGGTCGGCGATGTGACCGACGACGACGTGCACACCGCTTGTCTGGCAGTCGCCAGCGCGGCCGATCTCTTTCATGAAAAGCGCTTCATCGAGTTCAAGGCGGCTCTCGCTGCGCTGGAACCGGCCGTATCCCGCGTCCGAAATCGCTGACGCTTCGGGCTGCCGTCGCGGCTCGCGCAATCACCTTCGCGTCCTCGTCCAACCTCGCCCGGCCATCGCGCCGGGCTCTCCATCGTTAGGAGCTTCCCATGCCGAAATTTCTCGTTCGCAGAGGTCATGATGCCTTCGTCTACTATGACACCGTTGTCGACGCCGAAACCGCCGAGGAGGCCCGGCACATCGCCGATAGCTTCCAGTACGACGGCGAGTGGGTGGCCACCGGCGACGTATCGGAGTTCGACGATTACGAGATCGACCACGTGCGCCAACTCGAAGAGGGCGAGTCGGTCGAGGGCTTCCTGACGCTGGGCGTCACCGCCCAGGAGCGCGATGCCGTGCTCACCGGTCTTCGATTGCTCCAGCTTGCGCTGGAGCGGGGTCAGCTCGCGCCGATGTTGCACGACGTCTTCGTCAATGGCGGCGCGCACCCCGGCCTCGATCTCAGCGAGATCGACGCCCTGTGCCAGCGCATCAACATATAGGCGGCCGCGATGTACGCCACCTATCTCCGTCTCGATATCACGGTGTGGGACAGCAGCCGCATCGTCATTCGCGCTGCCCGGCGGAAGCTCGACCGCCCGGCGCTGCGAGATCCGGTGATGCGCGATGCGCGCAAGCGCTTCTATCGCGCGATGCTCCTTCACCACACCGAATCCTAGCGGCTCGCGGCGCACTTCCGCCTTTAGCGTCGATGTGGTCGCACTCCCTTTCAACCCGGCCTGGCCATCGTGCCGGGCTTTCGCGCTTCAGGAGCCCGACATGGCCGACTACTTCATCCGCTTCTCCTCCCTTCTCGACGTCGGCACCCCCGACAATGCCGCGCGTGCGCTCGAGCTCTACAATCACCTCTCCAAAGCCGGCGCATCGGAGGAGCCTCCATCGGATGGCTTTCTCCTGTCGATCCAGCCCGAGCACGGCGGCACCCAGCTCTGGATGCGTGATGACGGCACGGGCGACCCCGAGCGCCTGATCCAGTTCGTCAGGATCTGCGCCGCCACGTTCAGCCTGACCGGACGATGGGGATTCCAGTTCGCCAACACGAGCGACCGACAACGGGTCGGCGCTTTCGGCGGCGGCGCGCACGTCCTCGATCTCGCGACGGGCGCGACGGTCGCTTGGACATACACCGATGGTTGGCTGGCCCGGATTCTGGACGGAGGCGATCCCGATCCTTGAGATCGTCGCTGACCGTTCGCGCCATGTTTCCCCTCGGCGCCGTTTCGTCCGATGGCCGATCCCATGTTCGTTTTGCCTTGCGCCGAATGCCTCCGATCCGTGGCGGACATCTGGCCTGGACGCGGCGCGGCGCCAGTCAACGGGCAACCCGTTTCCGCACATGGCGCGTGACCGAACCCGCATGACCGCATCCCAACGGATGCCGCATAACGGACCGGAGGCGATGACAATGTGCAAGAAGCTCAACAAACACGCGGTCGGCTTCCCGGCCGGCGCGGCCTATATCGGGCGCGGCTCGAAATGGGGCAATCCGTTCCGGATCGGCCCCGACGGCGACCGCGCTGCCGTCATCGCGAAACACGAGCGATGGCTGGCTGACCAGCATCATCTATTGCGCGCGATCGACGAGTTGCGCGGGCGAAATCTCGTCTGCTTCTGCGCGCCGCTGCCGTGTCACGGCGACCTGCTGATGTGGCTTGCCAATGCCAGCCGCGACGAGCGGATTGCGTGGTGGCGCCGCGTCACGACCGCGGGGTGAGAGGGAGAGAGGGACCGGGACAGATTTGAGCCAGTGGGGTCGAGAGAGAGCGCCCGCCGGTTCATCCCGTTCCCGCTCTCCTTGAGGCTTTCCCATGAACATGATGCCCGCTACCTTGGCCGCGGACGCGGCCACGCCGCTTCCTGCCTCCGCCAGTTCCGCCGCCGCGATCCTTGCCGCCGCCGCGCTTCTCCTTCCCCATCTCGAACAGGGCCGCCGGATCGACGCCGCCATGCTGCGCGAGGCGATGGAGGCGGCCTTCGGCGCGTCCGACGCGACCGGCGCCTGGGACTGGAAAACGGCCTACGAGGCGTGCGAGGCCGCCACGGTTCTCCTCCTGCGCAAGTTCGCAAGGACGCTCCTCCGCAAGGCGGGCTCGCCTGCCGCCGCGCTCCCCATGCTGGAGAAGATCGCTGGGCTGATGCCGACGCACACGCGCCGCTCGGCTGAGAGCCAGGCATTTCAGCAGTTCTCCACCCCGATCCCGCTTGGCCTTGCGGTGACGGCTGTCGCGTCGATCACGCAGTCCGACCGCGTGCTGGAGCCTTCAGCCGGCACCGGCTCCTCGCCATCCTCGCCGAGGTCGCAGGCGGTACGCTCGTCCTCAACGAGCTTGCCGACACCCGCGCCGATCTTCTCGCCTCCCTCTTTCCAGTGCTGTCCGTCACCCGCTTCGACGCCGCGCAGATAGACGACCACCTCGATCCGGCCATCGTGCCGACCGTCGTGGTGATGAACCCGCCGTTCTCGGCGATGGCCAATGTCGAAGGTCGCATGCACGACGCCGCCTTCCGCCATGTCGCCTCGGCGCTTGCGCGCCTAGCTCCGGGTGGCCGGCTTGTAGCGATCACCGGGGCGAACTTCGCGCCGGACGCGCCCGAATGGACCTCTGCCTTCGCCCGGCTTCAGGAACGCGGTCGCGTCGTCTTCTCAGCCGCGATCGAGGGCCGCGTCTATGCCAAGCACGGCACGACCTATCCGACGCGGCTGACCGTCATCGACAAGGTGCCCGCCGAAGATGCGACCGTCTTCCCGACCGCGCCGGGCGTCGCGCCCGACGTCGCCACTCTTATGGGCTGGATTGCGGGCAATGTGCCGGATCGACTTCCCGTCGACCCGACCAACGCCGTGGCGCCCGCCGCGCCGCGCACGGTGCGCAGCTACATCGCGCGCGCCACTCGTTCCGCGCCCCACGCCATCGCCACGTCCGAGCCCGAGGCGATCGAGTTGTCCTATGAAGCCGCAGACTGGACGCCGTCCGAGAGCGCGCACCTCTCCGAAGAAATCTACGAGGACTACGCGCTCCAGTCGATCCGTATCCCCGGTGCCGAAGACCACCCGACGCAACTCGTCCAGTCCGCCGCCATGGCCTCGGTCGCACCGCCCAGCCCGAGCTACCGGCCGCGCGTCCCGGCCAACGTCCACAGCCTGCTTTCCGATGCTCAGCTCGAAACCCTGATCCTCGCGGGCGAGGCTCATAGCGATCATCTCGCCGGCGCCTGGAGCGTGGATGAGACGCTCGATGTGGTGAAGTCTGTCCCGGAAGAGGCCGACGGCGCCGTCCGCTTCCGGCGCGGCTTCATGATTGGAGACGGCACCGGGGTCGGCAAGGGCCGCGAAGCCGCTTCCATCATCCTCGACAACTGGCTGCAAGGACGCAGGAAGGCGGTGTGGATCTCGCTCAGCGACAAGCTGATCGAGGACGCGCAAAGGGACTGGTCGGCCCTCGGCATGGAGCGCCTGCTAGTCACGCCGCTGTCCCGATTCGCTCAGGGCAAGCCGATCATCCTCAATGAGGGCGTCCTATTTACAACCTATGCCACGCTACGCTCCGACGACCGTGGAACAAGGCTTTCCAGGGTCAAACAGATCGTCGAATGGTTGGGCTCCGACTTCGATGGAGTGCTCATCTTCGACGAGGCGCACGCTATGCAGAACGCCGTCGGCGGCAAGGGCGCGCGCGGCGACGTCGCCGCCTCCCAGCAGGGCCGTGCAGGGCTGAGGCTCCAGCACGCGCTGCCGGACGCGCGCGTCGTCTATGTCTCCGCGACCGGTGCCACCACCGTCCACAACCTCGCCTATGCCCAGCGGCTCGGCCTGTGGGGCGGCGAGGATTTCCCGTTCTCGACGCGCGCCGAGTTCGTCGAGGCGATCGAGGCCGGAGGCGTCGCGGCGATGGAGGTCCTGGCCCGCGACCTGCGCGCACTCGGTCTCTACACCGCCCGCTCGCTGAGCTTCGCCGGCGTCGAATACGAGCTCGTCGAGCACGAGCTGACCCCCGAGCAGACCCGCATCTACGATGCCTATGCCGGTGCTTTCGGCATCATTCACAACAATCTCGACGCCGCCTTGCAGGCGTCCAACGTCACCGGCTCGGAAGGTACGCTCAACCGGCAGGCCAAATCCGCCGCGCGCTCGGCTTTCGAGAGCGCCAAGCAGCGCTTCTTCGGGCATCTCCTCACGTCCATGACGACGCCCACCGTCGTCCGGAGCATCGAACGCGACCTCGAGGATGGCCACGCCGCCGTTATCCAGATTGTCTCCACCGGCGAAGCGCTGATGGAGCGGCGCCTGGCCGAATTGCCCACCGAGGAATGGAACGACGTCCGCGTCGACATTACGCCGCGCGAATATGTGCTCGACTATCTCGCACACTCCTTCCCGGTTCAGCTCTACGAACCCTATACCGACTCCCAGGGCAATCTCGCCTCGCGTCCCGTCGTTCGCGACGGCCAGCCCGTCGAGAGCCGTGAGGCCGTCGCCCGACGCGATGACCTGATCGCACGCCTCGCCAGCCTGCCGCCGGTCCCCGGCGCGCTCGACCAGATCGTCCAGCACTTCGGCACGGATATCGTGGCTGAGGTGACGGGCCGGTCCCGCCGCATCGTGCGCAAGCGGGGCGACGCAGGACGGCCCGACCGGCTCATGGTCGAGACCCGCGCCCCGGCGGCGAATCTTGCAGAGACGCAGGCATTCATGGACGACGCCAAGCGCATCCTCGTCTTCTCCGAGGCGGGCGGTACGGGCCGGTCCTATCATGCCGAACTGTCGGCGAGAAACACGCGGCTGCGCACCCACTACTTGCTCGAACCGGGCTGGAAGGCAGACCGTGCGATCCAGGGCCTTGGTCGCACCCACCGCACCAATCAGGCACAACCGCCGCTCTTTCGGCCGATCGCGACCAATGTGAAGGCGCAGAAGCGGTTTCTGTCCACCATCGCGCGACGCCTCGACACCTTGGGCGCGATCACGCGTGGGCAGCGCCAAACCGGCGGCCAGGGCCTGTTCCGGCCCGAGGATAATCTAGAATCGCACTATGCGCGTGATGCGCTGCGGCAGTTCTACATGCTTCTCGTGCGCGGAAAGGTCGACGGCTGCTCGCTTCAGCGCTTCCAGGAAGCGACCGGGCTCAAGCTCGTCGATTCCAACGGCATCAAGGACGAGCTGCCCGCCATCACCACCTTCCTCAACCGGATGCTGGCGCTCACCATCGAGCTTCAGGGCCTCCTCTTCACCGCCTTCGAGCAGTTGCTGAACGCGCGGATCGAAGGCGCCATCGCGGCGGGGACCTATGACATGGGGCTCGAAACGCTGCGGGCGGAGAGCTTCATCGTCACCGAACGGCAGACGATCTACACCCATCCGGCAACCGGCGCCGAAACGCGGCTGCTAACCATCGCCGAGCGCAGCCGCAACCGACCCCTGACGCTGGAAGCCGCGCTCGATCACCTCACCGATTCCCGTGCAAGGCTTCTCCTCAATGAGCGGTCGGGCCGGGCGGCCGTGCAGATTCACGCTCCCTCGGTGATGACCGACGACGGCGACGTGCAGTATCGCGTCCGGCTGGTGCGTCCGACCGAAGCTCATGCGGTCCCGGCCTCGGCCATGGTCGGAAGCCATTGGCAGGAAGCCGATCGCAACGCCTTCATAGCCGCCTGGGAAGCGGAGATCGCCGAGGTGCCCGAGTTCACCGACGCGACCCTGCATATCGTCGCGGGGCTTCTCTTGCCGATCTGGAAGCGGCTGCCCAATGAATCCTCGCGCGTCTATCGCCTCCAGACCGATGACGGCGAACGGATCATTGGCCGCAGGGTGTCGCCCGCCTGGGCGGCCAATGCGGTGACGACGGGGTCGCTCTCGCTGACCGGCGAGGATGCCCTTGCCGCGCTCGTCGACGGCAGGACCGTAATCGACCTCGCCGAGGGCCTCCAGCTCCGCCGCGTCCGCGTCATGGGCGGATACCGGATCGAGTTGACCGGCTTCACCGATACCATGCGCGAGCGGCTGACGGCCTACGGCCTGTTCCACGAGATCATCTCGTGGAAGCTCCGGATGTTCGTCCCGACCGACGTCAAAGGGGCCGATGTCCTCGCGAAGCTCCTCGATCGCTGGCCCGTCGAGCGTGTTTCCGAGCGGGAGGCCGTGTAATGCCGGGCCGGTATGCCGCCGATCTGGCCCGCCGTCTCGGCCGCCACGCCGAGGCGGTGTGCCGCCACTATCTGTCAAATGGCAGGCGCCAGGGCAATTACTGGCTGGTCGGGGATGTGCGCAACGCCCCCGGCCGTTCGACCTTCGTGCGCCTCAACGATAGCGCCAGGGGTCCCGCTGGCAAATGGACCGACGCGGCGACCGACGAGCATGGCGACCTGCTCGACGTCATTCGAGAAACCCTTGGCCTCATCGACTTCAAGGACGTCGTTGCCGAGGCCCGCGCTTTCCTCGCCGAGCCGCACCCCGAACCGGAGCCATCCGCTCCCGCGCTCAGCCGTGGTTCGGCTCCGCCGGGATCGCCCGAAGCAGCGAGGCGTCTGGTCGGCATGGCCCAGCCCATCGCCGGAACGCTGGTCGCTCGTTACCTGCGCGCCCGCGCGGTGACGGTGCTCGCCGGGACCGGCGCGCTGCGCTTCCATGCGCGCTGCTACTATCGGCCGGACGAGAACGGCCCCACCCAGATCTGGCCCGCCATGATCGCCGCGGTCACCGATCTTTCGGGCCGCATCACCGGGGCACACCGCACCTGGCTCGACCCGGACGGCTTCGATCCCATCCGTCTGGGCAAAGCTCCGATCGAGACGCCGCGCAAGGCCATGGGGCTCCTGCTCGGCAATGCGGTGCGCTTCGGTGCGCCCGGCGAAGTGCTGGTGGCAGGCGAAGGCATCGAGACCATGCTGTCGCTCCGGCAGGTCCTGCCCGGTCTCCCGGCTGTCGCCGCGCTATCGGCCGCCCACCTTGCCGCCATCCGGTTCCCGCCGGGGCTGCGGCGCCTCTACATTGCACGCGATCTCGATCCGGCCGGCAATAGAGCGCGCGAGACGCTGCGCCGGCGAGCGCGGGATGCCGGGATCGAGGCGCTGGACCTTTCGCCCGCGCTCGGGGACTTCAATGAAGACCTGCGGCGGGCTGGCGAGGAGCCTCTTACCGCATTGGTGCGCGACCAGCTTCTGCGCTGCGACGCCATCTCGCTGATGGTCGAGGCCGCCTAGACCGGCAGGGGAACGCGGTTCGTTCTCGGGATCGCCGTGCGCGCTGGGGCGTGCCAGACCTTCGAGGCGGGAGAGCCGCGCCCCGGCCTTCGAGAGGGCGATCGGGCGCACAAACGGGCCGGACAGGCAATGGCGTCGGCCGACGATTTTCCGCCGGCGTCCTGCGGCCGCCTTTGCATCGCGAAGCAAAATCGACGGCCTTTTGGCCATCGGGGGTCGCGCGGAGGCGCGACCTGCCAATCCGTCCCGTCCGTGCGCTTTCCGTCGCCAGAAGGCCGCGAGGGTCGCGGTCCCAGCGATGAAGGAGCACCCCCATGACGAGCGAGCACGACGATTTCGAGCCCCATCACACCTCGTCCCCGACCGATCACGTCCTGTCAGAACTTCAGCTTTATGGCTGGAGGCCCTTTCAGGACGAACCCGATCCCCGCCCGCTGCCCGAGGGCAACGCGGTCGCCGGAGCCGTCGCCGACATCTTCGACGCCCTGATCTCCACCTTGGGCGAAACGCGCCTCGAACCCGATCTCGACGAGACGCTCTGGTCGATCACCAACGCCTTCCATCGCCGGGTGCTCAGGATCGAGCGCGAGCTTGACGACAACGAGCGCGCCCAGCGCCAGCTTCAGCGGGAGCAGGATGGCTCCGAGATCAAGGCCGTCGAGCTGGAGCGGCTGACGGCCGAGGGGCAGACCCTTCTCGAACGCCGCGACGCCTTCGAGCTTATGCGCGACCAGGCCGCCGAACACTACGCCACGCACACCGGATCGCACTGGCGCCCACGGACCGGCTCGATGGTCAACCACACCGCGCTCACCTCGGCGCTGATCGACAGCCGCGACTTCATCGCCGCGCGCAACAAGGCCAACAACGAGGTGCTGGTTCCGCCCGGTCCCAAGATCGTGGTCTCCGGCGGGCTCGACTTCAACGATCATCGCCTGATCTGGGACGTTCTCGACAAGGTTCACGCCAAGCACACCGAGATGGTGCTGGTCCACGGCAAGTCGCTCAAGGGGGCCGAGCTGATCGCCTCGCGCTGGGCCGACAGCCGCAAGGTTCCCCAGGTCGGCTTCGCGCCCGACTGGAACCGTCACGGTCGCGCAGCACCCTTCAAGCGCAACGACGCCGTGCTCGAGATCGTCCCGATCGGGGCCATCGTCTTCCCTGGCACCGGCATACAGGACAACCTCGCCGACAAGGCGAAGAAGCTTGGGATCAAGGTCTATGACTTCCGTGATCAGGGCGGCGCGTGAGCGCCGCCTTTCTCCTCACCGCTGCATGTCGATTCTTGATCTTCCGCTAGTCTTCCCTGTCGGATACTATGGTGGCCTGAAGCCGGTACAGCAACGCAGCCACAGGCGAGATCCCTTACACGCGCCGCCTGTCGTTCCCAATCCCCCCGCTCGATCGTGGAGGCTGCCATGACACTTGTTCTTCTCGCCATATCCGGGACCATAGTACTGTGCGTCCTGGCCTGGAATTTCGCCATATACGCGCTGCCGTTCATGGTCGGGCTGACGGCGTTTCAATGGGCTTATGGCACCGAGGCGGGCGTGCTGCTGTCCGGCCTGGCCGCCCTTGCGGGTGCGCTGCTTTTGATCGGCGCCGTGATCGCGGTTCTCGGATTTGCACGCAACCCCTTCTTGCGGCTTACCGCTCTGGGCGTCTTCGCCGTGCCCGCCGCTATTGCCGGATATGCTCTGGTCTTTGGCGTGACCAAGAACCTCGTCGATTCCACGCTTCTACTCAATACGCTAGGTGCCGTCGGCGGGCTTGTGGTGGGCATCGCCGCGATGGTGAACCTCAACGCCATAGGCGAAGCTGCCTTGTCTCGCTAGGCGATCGTGGCTTGGGAGCATCGCGAGTCTCTAAACGGCTCATCCATTGATGGCGTGTCGCCTTGTAGATGAAAGGGGCAAGCCGCCCCTCTCAATCTCTCCCATGAAGGAAGGGCGAAGCCCCTCCTTCAAACATCCTCCCATGAAAGGGGGTGTCACACCCCCTTCCAAACCTTCCCCAAATCATACTGACACGGCGTCTGGCCGACGCCGTGGCTCCTCTTCTCTCTCTGACTGCCCATTCTACGCCAGCCCATCCGGCGTCAAGGACATCGCGGTCCCGCCAATTTTCCTCCGCCGGCCGAAGGCCGACTCTACAAAATCGGTTCCCCCGCTCGCCGCGTAGCGGCCGCTTGCGCGGTCCCTGACCCCTCTGGGCTACAGCGTGGACACCTTTCGTCAGAACGAAAGGAGACTTCCATGACACATCGTAAGATCATCACCGTCGACGGCGGAAGTGCGGAATACTGGCAGCAGCGCAAGGTTGCCTTCGCCCTCCTTCGTGAGGCGGAGGAAGCCGGCCAGGCCATGAGGGAGGCCCCGATGTACCGCTACGGGTCCGGCTACAACGAATTCGGCGACCCCGTCGTCGAAGACAATATCGAGCCTTGGGACGAGTTCGAGGAGGCTATCCGCCAGCTCCAAGAAAACGACACCGCCGTGCGTATCCTCATCGCCCAGCGCCGCGACGAAATCCACGGCACCCGCCTCGACAAGGTGCATCAGGGTATCATCCTCGAGACGTTGCCCTATGGCGACGAGCCTCTCGTCTGGGTCGAGCCGTACGGCTTCATCGGTCCCAATACCGATTGAGGTCGAGGCGACAGGCGGCCTCGGCCGCCTGTCGCCTTTGCCTCGTCTGGACAGCGCCGCCAGCCGGATCGACCGGCCAGCACCGCTTATGAAAGTGGGGCTGCGCCGCCCCTCTCAAACTCACCCCATGAAGGATGGGCCTCGGCCCCTCCTTCAAACATCCTCCCCTGGGAAGGAGGGACGGTTCCCTCCACCTCCTTCCCAGACCCATCCTCCTCTCCCGGATCGACAGCACGAACTTCATCGAATTTCCACCGCCTCTTCGCACGGCAACAGCCCAAGCAGACGAGTGCGGGACTTTGGCAACCTTCTGGAAGAGATCGGCGCGGCCTCGAAGGAAGCGCTCGAGCCACGCGCGGCCTTGGCCGCGAAAAGACGCCTCGGCTGTTGATCCATGGTCCGGTGAGGTGAATCCCGTCCGCGCTTTCTACGTCAGCGCCTTCGCTTGGTTCGAAGACCCGACATTCCCATCCTCGTTTGTCGTCGTGCGAACGGCGTCGGCGAAGCGACGCGTTGCGGTTTCCACAACTTCACCCATTGCGAGATCCCGGCCATTGCTCCGCGAGCAGGCCGGAAACGGAAGCCGGTCCTCATGGCCGCGGTGATGCTGAATGCCGGCAGCGAGCGACGGGGGCTCTGGGCTGCCGACGCCGTTCGAGCTTGCGCAGCGTGCTCCGTTGGATGCTGCGGATGCCCTCATCCCTCCTCCTCGTTGATCCCTAAGTCCGTTCGTTTGCCGCCAGCAACCCCCGGCGCTGCCCCACCGTGTTGGCGCGCGAGCGCGCCTGCCCGCACCACTCGGGCGCCGGGGGCAAGCCGCCGATGGATCGGCGATTGCAAGCGACCTCCGCCGGCCTTGGCCGGGTTCACGTCGGAGGGACGGTCCCTCCGCCAAGATCGAACGGAGACTGAAGATGCACAACCAGATCGAACTCATCGGCCACCTCGGCGCCGCCCCCGAAATCCGCACCACCGGCAACAACAACCGCGTCGCCAACATTTCCGTCGCCACCTGGCGGCCCCGCTACTCGGAGGGCAAAATCGTCCGCGACCCCAAGACGGGCTATGCCGAGAAGGACACCGAATGGCACCGCGTCGTCGCCTTCAACGGCCTCGCCAAATCCGCCGAGAACTGCGTGAAGGGGATGCTGGTCCAGGTCATCGGCCGCAACAAGACGACCAAGTGGACGGATCGCGATGGTATCGACCGCTACTCCACCGAAATCGTCGCCGAGAGCATCAAGTTCCTCGCCTGGCCCAAGCGCGAGGACGAGCCGCCGGCTCCCGAGAGCTTCGACGACGACATCCCCTTCTGAAAGGGGCAAAGCCCCGGCGGCTCGTCCGCCGGGGCTTCCCGCTGTTGATGCGGAGGGCACTTCCCCATATGATGCGTGATGATTGATGCGCGATGCGAGGCACCCGAATGCGAACGACAGTGACCATTGATGACGATGTGCTGGAGGCCGCCAAGGCGATGGCGTCCCAGCAGAACAAGCCGATTGGAAAGATCATCTCCGACCTGGCGCGGCGTTCGCTTGCCCGACCGCGGCCGCGTGAGATGCGCAACGGCATCCCGCTGCTTCCCAGCCGCGCGGCCGCGCGCCTGGTGACGTTGGAAACCGTCAACGCGCTGCGTGACGAGCAGCCGTGACCTTCTTGCTCGACGTCAATGTGCTGATCGCCCTGATCGACCCGGCTCACGTGGCGCACGATGCAGCGCACGCCTGGTTTGGCGAGGCGGGGGCGCTCGACTGGGCGACATGCCCGCTGACCGAGAACGGCGTCATCCGCATCGTCGGCAACCCGAAATATCCGAACTCGCCCGGCTCCCCCGCCGTGGTCGCCGAGATCGTTTCCACGTTGCGTAACCTGCCGGGCCACACATTCTGGCCCGATGATCTCAGCCTCGTCGGTTCCGAGGATGTCGACGCCGCCCGTATAGTCAATCCCGCCCACGTCACCGACACCTATCTGCTTGCCCTTGCGAAATCCCGCCATGGGCAGCTCGCGACGTTCGACCGGAAGCTTCCGACCGCTGCCGTCCGGAAGGGCGCGGAGGCGCTTTTCCTGATCCCGTCGTCCTAACGGGCGCTGTCCGCTCGGCGCGTCGGGTGGGGGTGAATACCTGCGGCCTATCCGCAAGCAATCCGCTCGATGATCCGCGTATCCTCGTCATAGACGATGTTCATACGCGCCCGGCCAAGATCAGACGTCACCGCGCATGTGGTACAGGCTTGTCGCCATTCCGCCCCGTCCGGCTTCCGTGGCAACGCGTCCATGCGATGCCCGACGAACCGCTGATATCGAGACGCGGAGCACTCGTCGCCGAAATAGTATCGCTCGTGCTCGCCTTCCTTTGCAGCGATCCAAACGCCGTCGACCCGCGGGTGATTTCGGATGGTCGATCCATCCGATGCCCAGTAGGTGAAAGGCGGCGGCGGGACGGCCGCCATCACGACCTCCGGTTCAGCAAGCGTGATCTCCGGAACCGCAGCATCGGGATTGTCGCGCGACGGCGTGCAGGCGACAGAGATGCCAGCCATCGACAGCAATGCGAGTATGAACGTCGCGACCCGCATGGATTTCCTTTCCGGACTCGGTGATCTTGCGGCGATGGTGACGGCCGAACGGGGCCATATGGAGGCTGAGCCGGCACCGACTGGCAACCGTTATTGACCAGGCTAACTCTCGCATCCCGCTCAGAAGACGATGCCCTCTTAAGCCGTTCGAGGTTGGTTGGATGCAGGCATGCATCGTTTGAAATCCGAGCACAGCTTCTGCCGGCGGGCATGCCGTCCCGCTCTTTGAGGCACATCCGGTTTTACTTGCGGCCTTCCACGATCAACCCCTGAAGGGGTCCGCTAGCAAGCTGCGGCCTTTCCGGCAAATGCCCTCAAGGTGATCGCGGCCGCGCGCAAAACATTCGGGCGCCTGTCGAGCGGGGAACGGTCCCCGCCATCACAACAGGAGCCGGAAATGTCGCTCGAAAACGCACACGCCTTCGCCCTCAGTCTCGCGGCAACGCTGATGGTCACGATCGTCGTCTTCCGCGCCGGGGACGGCTCGATCAGCGTCATGCCTGCCGACGAGTATGACGGCGATGACGATGCGATCGTCAACGAACTGGACCCGTTTGCGCCTTAGCCGAGCCGACCGAATCAGTCGGGTGCGCAGAAGCTAGCGTTCCCGCAGACCGCTTGTTTACCGCAAGAAAACTGAACCCTTGCAAATCGAAGGCGACTAAAATAGTCGTATTTGTGGCGTCCGACGTCCGAACTGTGGCGGTGATCTTGCCATGATCTCCGCCCGACAGGTTCGGGCCGCGCGGACGTTGCTTGGCTGGACACAGGAAACGCTCGCTGAAAAGGCCCTGGTATCGCTGACAGCCCTGAAACGCCTCGAGTCGCTAAGCGCACTCGGGACCCACGAAACGACGCGCGTTCAGGTGCAACGTTCTTTGGAGAGGGCCGGTATCGTCTTCATCGAATCCGACCAGGGAAAAGGCGTGTTGCTTGTTGAACGGTCAGAACTTGACGGTCCACGCTAGGCCGAGGCTGCGACGGAAACATCCATTTCGGCACGCAACCAGGATCATGCGCGTGACGAACGGGTCATAAAAATGAGCAGGCGCGGCAGATAGCATCGGTCAACCCAATCGCGAGATGATCCAAGTGAACCGTGCCCAGATCCTCGACGAGCCGCCGCAAAGTCCGTCGATAACAGACTACGACCGAAAGCACTTCAAGCTGCTGATGCGGCTCGCCGACGCGGAAGACGACGGTGCCCCATGGCAGGAGGCCGCTCGCATCGTTCTTGGCATCGACGCCGAGAGCGATCCCGATCGAGCTCGGCATATCCACGAAAGCCACCTTGCACGTGCACGATGGCTCATCGAGAAGGGGTACGACCACGTGCGCCGGCAAGGCCTGCATTAGGCGGCGCGCTACGCACCCCTGCGTGCATACGGCGCCTCTTCACAGAACACGAAGCACCCGGAATCATCGAGTCCTTGACGAACGGTCACGACCGGGGAGGACTGGCGATGAGGCCCGACACGTCTCGATGGCGCGATGAATCCGCCTACGACTATCTGGATACGATCCCCGCTAGCGGGCTGGCCTGGGAGTGCCTCCGCCGCAACCGGGACTACCAGGAGGATTACGCGCTCATTCACCGTCGAACCAGCGACCTCAAGCGTGCGGAGGAGCGCCTGATGCGTCGTTGGGGGCTACGATTTCCCGGCCAGGCCGAGTCTGAGCTGGCTGGATCAACAAGTCTTCTGGACACCCCATAGCCATAGCGCGATCCTCTTTCTCGCGGCCCAGTTGCCGGCGCTGCCCACCATTGAAGACCGCTCCGGCGCCATCGTCCTCGAAGGCTCGATCCCGGCCGACGACGGCCTCCATCTGCGATTTCGAACGCATCGGCTGGACGCCCAGATGCTCGTTCTCGACAGCGCGCAAAACGGCGGCGTCCTCGCCGCCGTGGTGCCGCTGGATGCCGACGGGCTTGAGCGAATCCATGAGCTCGAGCGGCTTTGGCGAGCGCTCCACAACCGCCCACTGCCACCCTCAAGGTCCATCACCAGGCTGAAGCGAAGCGACCTGCGGCTTATGGTTCGCACGCTGGACGGCCGACGCGAAGGCGCGAACCTGCGCGAGATCGCTGAGGTGTTCTTCGGCGGTCGGCGGGTCGCCAGCGATCCCTGGAAGACCTCGTCGTTGCGCGACAAGATGAACCGGCTTTTCCGTGAAGGAGAAGCGATGGTCGCGGGTGGATACCATAAATTGCTGCGCCCGCGCCGTCGGGTGTGAGCCTCCTGCGATGCTGCTGGTGAAGCAGCGCGCCTCGCTCCTCTCGCAGGGCCGACAGGTGTGTGCGAATTTAGCACCCCCCAAACTCGCACTCCCCCTTCGCTGCCTCGCTTCGCCACCGTGGCCCGTGTTCGCCGTCCCTTTGCGGCACGCCGTCATCACGCCACGGAGCCCGACCATGACCACCAAAATCGCGGCATTGCCGCCACGTTTCCTGCGCACGAAAGAATCCGCCGAGTATCTCGGGCTATCGCCCCGGACCCTCGAAAAACACCGCACCTACGGCACCGGTCCGGCCTATCGAAAGCTTGGCGGCCGCGTGGTCTATGCGATCGCCGATCTCGAAACCTGGGCCGATCGCGGCGCGGTCACGTCGACCTCCGATCCGCGAGGGTCCGTGCTGCCGGCCAAGTATCACGAGCCGGAGCCTCCGGTTCATCCGGGCCGCCTCGCGCGCTGAGGCCGGACTATGTCGCGCCGTCGCCTTGCCCCCTCCGAGCGTACCACGCTCGACCCCTTCGTGATCGCCACCGGCGCTGCGAGCCCGCGCGACCAGCGTGACCTCATGGAGCGTCCGTTCTTCTCGCTGGCCAAGTCTCGCAGGGTCGTTCCGATCCAATATGAGGCCGGTGATGTTCGCGTGGAGGTCCATGCGCTCGCGGAACACGGCATGGCAACCATCTGGGATGCCGACATCCTGATCTGGGCCGCCAGCCAGATCGTCGAGGCGCAAAACGCCGATCTCCCCACATCGCGCTTCTTCAGGTTCACGCCTTACCATCTCCTCACCGCCATCGGCCGCGAGACCGGCGCCAGCGACTACAAGCTGCTCAAATCCGCGTTCTCCCGGCTGCAATCGACGGTCATCCGCACCACCATCCGGCAGGGCGAACACTGGCGCCGCCACCAGTTCTCCTGGCTCAACGAGTGGGAAGAGCTGACGCGCCGCGACGGCCGCGTCGAGGGCATGGAGTTCGTTCTGCCCGACTGGTTCTATCGCGGCGTCATCGACCGCTCGCTGGTGCTCGCGATCGACCCGGACTATTTCCGGTTGAAGGGCGGGATCGAGCGCTGGCTTTACCGCGTCGCGCGCAAGCATGCGGGCCATCAGGCATATGGTTGGCGCTTCGATTTCCGGCACCTTCACGCCAAGTCCGGCAGCCTCGTCCGCCCCTCCGACTTCGCCATCCAGCTCCGTCGCATCGCCGCACGCCAGCCCTTGCCGGGCTACCTTCTGCGCGTCGATCGTGAGGCCGGCCGGGAGCTGTCGGGCGAAATGAGAAACTGCCCCCCAAACGAAACGAAGAACTGACCCCTTGTTTTTGAGAGGATCAGTAGATGCACGATGAATTTCCCTCCAAGCTCGTGGTGACAAAACCAGGGCGAGTTGAGGAGATGCGGTCGGGGGAGGAAGTTTCAGCAATGGTTCGACTGCATGAGCTGGGCTGGGGAGCGAAGCGGATCGCGCAAGAGTTCGGGTGCGCGCGTAACACGGTTCGTCGCTATCTTCGCGAAGGCGGTGTGGTGCCCTATCGCCAACCCGTCCGTCGCACAGCATTTGACGGGCTGGACGATTGGCTTCGGGAGCGTTTCTTCCGCC
>NZ_FNCS01000021.1 GCF_900100665.1 Pelagibacterium luteolum | reverse complement strand
CTCGCATTCGAAGCCTATGTCGAGCAGGTTCTGGTGCCCGAGTTGCGGCCCGGCGACATCGTGATCATGGACAACCTCTCCAGCCACAAAGGAACCCGGACCCGTGAACTGATTGAGGCAGCGGGCGCATCACTCAGGTTCCTGCCGCCCTATAGCCCCAACTTTAATCCGATCGAAAACGCCTTCTCCAAACTCAAGGCGATGCTTCGCAAAGCAGCAGAGCGAACCGTTGATGCGCTCTGGAACAGAATTGGCAAACTGGTCCAAACCTTCACGCCCAAAGAGTGCGCCAACTACTTTGCAGCCGCTGGATACGATGCAGACTGATAGGATTCCGCTCTAGTCAGGACGCTCCACAACAGGAGGTACCTTCATGCTGCACACAATTGAAAACCCCGATGGGGTCCATGACGGCCGGTTCTATTTCAACTTTGCATCACAGGTGCTCAGAGCTGGCCATCGCGAGGTATTGCTGATCGTTGAGCATCCCGATGAAATCTGCCTCAATCTTCGCTCGATCACGCTCGTGTTGCCCGAGCTGAAGCGTCGCTATGCCGGCATCAACTTTTCTGAGACAGGTATCCTTTGGGCGTCTCGATATGAACAAGGCACCAACGAAATTCTCGATATTTGCTGGTTGGATCGGGTGGAGGGGTACACGCCACTGGCGTGGAGATATGAGCGGATCGAAGAATCTTGGATTTGCACTAACTTCAGGGACACCAGCGCGCTGAAGATATCGGCGCTCCGTGCGACCAGATTTTGCGAAAAGCAGCTCGCTGAAATTCCCCCTTACGGTGGCAAACTATAGCGGCATCGAAACAGGCAGATTAGCTCCTCGGCAGATGAATGCCGGGGAGCACCCCTCAGCCCTTTCTGGCTTAGAACGGACCGGTCCGGGACGACACCCATGTCGTGGTGTGGCCTCCCCGGTCCCCAGTGCTCCTCTCAATAGTCTCCCGGCGAAGCCTGTCGATTCAGAGGCTACTAGCGCACACCGTCGCCAATCCGACTTTCAGAACCCGCCCGCCAAGCCTTAGCGGCAACGAATGCCGTCCGAAGATCACTGCCACCTGCAAGTCTGTAGCCAAGTGCCGAATTGGGTTCCGGAGTGCTGAAAAGAAGGCGTGACTAATGAGGAGGCTCCACAATTGGAGGCTCTCTCATGGTCGCAAGCATCGCAGCAGGCACGTCGGCACAATACTACGTTCACGCTACAGACTATTATCTTGGCGGAATCGAGCCGTCCGGAATTTGGCTTTCAGATGGCGGATTGGGTGTCGTCGTGGGCTCGAAAGTTGAGGCGGAGCTTCTTGAACGATTGCACGCTGCGTGCGGCCCCGATGGCAAATCACTGCTAGCGAACGATGGCAATCGCCGCGATCAAGTCGACGGATACGACATAACGTTTTCTGCTCCTAAATCGGTTTCCCTCGCCTGGGCGCTCTCCGATGAAAGGCGCAAGCGCCAGATCGAGGCCGCTTTGCTAAGGGCAGTGAAAGAGGCCGTCAATGGCCTTGATCGTTACGCTGCCTTTTGCCGTCGGGGCAAAGGTGGCCAAATCCTCGAAAAAATCGCGTTGACCGTTGCTGGATTTCAGCATGGCGAAGCGCGACCAGCACCGCATACCGATGGCTCGGTATTTGCCGATCCAGCCCTTCATATGCACGCACTCATTCTCAACCTTGGCCAGCGTGACGAGGGCAGCTTCGGCCGACTGGACGGACGCGCTCTTTTTGCGGCCAAAATGCTTGCCGGAGCCCTTTTTCATCGAAAACTAGCACAGGAGTTGAGGGACCTAGGTTTTGGCATCGAAATCGCCGGCAAAAACGGAATTTTCGAGATTGCCGGCATCGATCCTGAACTGATCTCCTTTTTCTCCGCTCGCCGCAGTGAGATCACGACTGAGCTCGGGGCAATGGGTATTACGACGGCCGAGGCCCCTGCCCTCGCCGCCGCCAAGGCGCTCACAACGCGCTCGGCCAAGGTCGAAGTCAGCGACGGGGACCGCCATGCGCTCTGGAGAAAAAAGGTCACCGAGCTCGGCTTCGAGCCCGATCATGTGGTCGCAACAGCACTAGAACGTGGAAAGCAGCTGGCTCACGACGGGACTGTGGTGCGTTTCGCAACCCTTGAGGATGGCCTGCGGGCGGTGCTTGAGGACCTGACCGAGCGGGCCAG
This sequence comes from Pelagibacterium luteolum, assembly GCF_900100665.1. Classification (GTDB taxonomy): domain Bacteria; phylum Pseudomonadota; class Alphaproteobacteria; order Rhizobiales; family Devosiaceae; genus Pelagibacterium; species Pelagibacterium luteolum. Next base: position 49,171 of record NZ_FNCS01000021.1, on the reverse strand, counting down.
CGTTTTTGAGTTTCGCTCGCTCGTGGCGGGAGTTGCTGCGCACCTTACCGCCTATCCCCATGACATCAGCGTGGACGGCGCCATTGCGCTCATTTTCGAGAACCAACTTGCTGTCTCGCTCGCGACAGACCGGTGGGGCCATGCCATTTGCTCGACCCCGGAAATCATCGCTCTGGAACAGGGATTGTCTGATCGCGCGCGTCGGCTGGCTGACTGCGTCGTTGATGCACCTGACGCGGCCTTGGTCGCCGCACATATTGACCAAAGCAACCTCAATCCCGAGCAAATGTCTGCAGCACGGGTGGCATGCCAGTCGAACGCGATAAGCCTCACCCAAGGTGGCCCGGGCGTGGGTAAGACCACTCTGCTCAATTGTGTTGCGGCAGTTTGGAAAGAAGAGGGTTGGCGGGTCATAGGCGCGGCCTCGGCATGGAAAATCGCAAATCAGCTTCGTGACGAGCTCAGTATCGAAGCCAGAGCACTCGCGAGCTGGCTGGCGCGATATGAGCTTGGCCAGGAATTTCTTACCGACAAGACCTTGCTGGTTATCGACGAGGCAGGGCTACTGACGAGCGGGCAGATGGACACCCTCCTCCGCGCTGTTGAAGACGCGAATGCATCTGGAAAGCAGGTCGCGCTGCGCATGGTAGGTGATGGCCGGCAGCTTCAACCCATTGGCGGGCCGGGCCTGCGGATCGTGACCGATGCCATTGGTACACAGCGCGTCGATACTATCGTGCGCCAGCACCAGCCTTGGGCGCGCGGCATGGTGACCGAGTTTGGCAAAGGGAACGCCAATGCGGGTCTCAAATACCTAACTGACCGCCAACATCTGCACCTATGTGCTGGCCCACGCGACACCATAAACAAACTTGTCCACGCCTGGGACGGGCATCGCACCGAGCATCCGCACCAGACACGCCTGCTGATTGCACGCTCGAACCGGCAAGTGCAGGAAATCAATGAGGCGGCGCGTCAGCGTTTGCGCGCGCGCGGTGAACTTGGTCAGGCCGATCTCACTCAACTCTCGGCAGCAACGCCATCAGGGCAAAGCTATACCTTACCTCTGGCGGCCGGCGAAGCCATCCGCTTTCTCACCCGCAATGACGATATTGGCGTGATTAACGGGACGACAGGCCGGCTGCTCGATGCGAGTTACGATGCTCGCGGCGAACTGGTCCTTCGTGCCGAAATCGAAGGTCGAAGCGTCACTGTCCGACCCTCAGATCTCGCAGACGAACAGGGGCGCGTGCAACTTTCGCACGCGTATGCAACGACCTGTTACGGCGCTCAGGGCCTGACAACGGATCAAGCCTTTGTCCTGGTGGACGCCACGATGGACCGGCATGCGATTTTTGTCGCTGCCAGTCGTCACCGCGACGTTCTCGAAGCCTTTGTCGATACCAAGGACCTCGACACGCGCGCCAAAGCCGCCCGCCTCCTTACAGACCGCGCACGCTCTGTGGGTGAAGGTGAACGCCTCTCTGTTTTGGCAGACGCACTGAGCCGGTCCGGCACGCGTGTCTCAACCCTCGATTTTCTCCCTGCTCACGACGCGAACCACACGCTCAACATCGAGCCCGCAACTAAGCCTGACGACGACCGAAAGCGTCAGCGAACGCGGGGGATCAGCCATGAGCTCTGAGATCTCCGACAGGCGCCGGCTGGCGGCGCGCATCCCTCGCGATGTCGAGCATTGTGAGCGCTACCTCAACCGGCTTGCCGTGGTTGTCGAGCGCGCGGGAAAGAACGGGCATGCGTTCTTACCGATCGTGCGCCGGCTCGAAAAGGAATTGGCGGAAGCCAAGGAAGATGAACAGGTCCTGGCCGGCCTCAAATCGAGGCTAGCGGGGCGTGGATCGTAAAGCTGGGCACAGCTCAAAATACAACCATCAATCGAAAGGAAAATTACTATGACATTGAAATTCGCACTTCTAGCGTGGCCCAGTCAGCTGACGACCATGCCCCCAAGAGTTTTCCCTCACTCCCCGGTGATCGTTCGACCTCGCGTATTTCGACGAGACCCGCAATTTGTGTACCGAATAGACTACCTGTATTCGCATTCGGAGTGGTTAACGTCGCGGATCTTGGGCGACGGCCACATCTATGGGACAAAGCTGGAAAACTTGACGAAACACCGCCAGGCAAAAATGCCCTACGTTGAGGAAGTGTTCACAAATCTCGACATGATCTGTATTGCAGGCCTAATTCCCCAAGTGAAGTACTTCTGGGACAACGAGTATCTGGCCCGGCATTTCCAGCTGACTCACATCAGAGATTTCAATTTTATAGAGATGGATGCGAGGCGCTTGTTCACAGGCCAGATTAGGGACGACGAACTGGCTCGTCTCCCGCTAATTTCCCGCGTTCGTAGATCGCATCTGCCGCGGGGGATATTCATCCCTGATCTTAACCCTCATCTCACCCCCTTTGGACAAGCACATGTGATCGCCACGGTGCCAGGCGAGATCGGACGCATTCCATCTAGCCAGATCCAGTTTTGGTACCAAGATCAGTGGGTGCATATCCGTTCAATAGATTTAGATATGTTGCGTAAGAGTATCGACAAAGGAGCGCTGAGCCGGATTGTTCCACAACCTTCCTCCAGATTGATGAGAGGCGGGTGACGACCCTCAACCAATCGGATGAGCTGGTATCGTCGGCCCTAAGCCAGTCAAAACTTGCCACCGAGCCCGCCGTGCGATCCTATGGCCCAAGAGTTGATTTGGGCATGGGGGATTGCGGCGTGGCGAGATACACTTCGAACTTATCGGCAGACTTACGTTGTCCAATTTGTGCAGGGCGATCCGCCTGATGAACCTTTTCAATCGGAAAACGCTCAAGCGCCACCTTCATATTGTCAGCATCCAAAGCGACCACCTCACACTGATCAAAGCCTGGGCGGAAATGATCCGGACTGGCCGCGTCTACACGCTGAAGGAAATCTCGCTACAAGGCGAGTTTGCTGCCAAAATTTTCCAGGGTATTTTGGGCTATGTCGGCCCGTCCGCAGGTGCCGACTACACCCTATCAACAGAACAGGCGATCTTGCGGGGTAGTGTCGATCTTGCCCTTGGCCGGTTTGGTGGCGACATCCCGGAAATCCTCGCCCCGCTCGAGCTGAAGGGGGCTGATACCCGCGATCTGGACGCCATCATGCCCGGGCGGAACAAGACCCCGGTTCAACAGGCGTGGGAATACGCCGTGAACGCCCGCGGCGTGAAATGGGTACTCGTCTCGAATATGATCGAGCTGCGCCTTTATGGCTTTGGCGAGGGCACCGCCGCTTATGAAGGCTTCCAGCTAGACCGCCTGGCCGATCCCGACGAATACGCCCGGTTCATGCTGCTGTTGTCAGCCGAAAACCTTCTATCTGGCCGCACCTTCGAACTTCTCAAGCAAAGCCGCGCTGAAGACCGCGACATTACCGACAGCTTGTATCGGGACTACAAGACGCTGCGTTTAAAGCTAATCGGTGCCGTCCAGGCGGCAGACCCGACCATTGCTCCCCTCGACGCCATTGCCATCGCGCAAAAGATTCTCGACCGGGTGCTGTTTATAGCCTTTTCAGAGGATTCCGGTCTTCTGCCGGACAATACCCTGTCCCAAGCTTTCATTACACGGGACCCCTATAACCCCCGCCCGGTGTGGGACAATTTTAAGGGCCTGTTCAAAGCGATAGATCAGGGCAGCGATGCGCTGAATATCCCCCGCTATAACGGTGGTCTGTTCCGCCAAGATGATACAATCAACGCCCTAACCCTACCAGATGAGGTATGCGAAGGGTTCAAGTCCCTTAGCGAATATGACTTTGCCTCAGAAGTGTTTGTCACGGTATTAGGTCACATCTTTGAACAATCGATCGCTGACGTGGAACGCCTGCAGGCGCAGGCGCGGGGCGAAGAAACGGAAACAGAACAGTCAACCGGCACGACCGGTCGCCGCAAGCGCGACGGGGTAGTTTATACTCCCGATTATATCGCGCGTTTCATCGTGGCCGAAACGCTTGGCGCGCACCTAGAAGAGACCTTCACGGAAATTCTGCGCGCTCACGCCAGGGCCGAAGCCGATCTCTCAGACTATGCCACCATTGCGTGGCGCAGAAAATCGGCTGAACTTGAAGCGTGGCGAGCCTATCGCGACCGGCTCAAAGCTTTGCGCATTGTTGATCCGGCTTGCGGCTCTGGTGTTTTTCTTATCATGGCCTTCGATTTTTTGAGGGCTGAGCTCACGCGCGTAAACGACAAGATCGCGACGATGATGGGCAAAGGTCAACACGTGGAAGACCTGCTGGACCCCGATAGTGAAATCCTCACGAACAATTTGTTCGGGGTAGACGTGAATGTTGAAAGCATCGAAATCGCTAAGTTGTCATTGTGGATCAAGACCGCCCGTCGTGGAAAGGTGCTGGATGCCTTGTCAGGCAACCTGCGGGTGGGTGACAGCCTTATTGTGAATGCGCGCAAAGGATATGCATATCGACGCATAGTCTCAACCTAAACGACGCAACAGTTCGGCTTCAAACCAGCAAGCAAAGAAAAGCCCCGCGAAAGCGGGGCTTTTCTGCGTGGGTGAGTTACGGGCTCGGCAGTAGGCAAACGATTAGCAGTTAACCCCAAACTGAATTACAGCTCACGGGCTCAGAACCCGGCGGCGATATCCAACCAACATGACTCGCTTCCGCATACCCGTCAGGATGGGATACATGGGAAAGACGCATGGTGTGAAAGCCAGCGCAATGCCAAAGAAAATCTCTACACCCAAGACCTCATCCGCAACGCTTTCGCCGAACTTGATATCCTCGCCCTCACCGTTCACGACAGCCCGATTTCCGAGGGCACAGGGCATGCCGGAATGTCGGCTCTCGTCGATCTCGTCGCGCGCAAACCAGTATAAAAAAGGGCCGCCCAAGCGGCCCTTCCAATCGAAAATCGCGTGTTACTTACTCGGCCGCTTCGGCGTCCTCTTCCTCTTCTGAGACAGTCCCCCCAGTTACCGTGGCAACATAGAATGCCAGGGCCTCGATTTCTTCCTCCGAGAGATCGGTATAGGGCTGCATCGGGCCCACACCAAGCGTTACGGCGAGACGCACCTGATCGGTACTCGGCTGTAATTCATCGAGAATCGGCCCGATACCACCATCGGTTTCTGCATCCGCCAGCGTGTGGCAAAGACCACAGGCCGGCTCCGCACGCTCGAGAAAGACCTCACGGCCAAGCTCGAGCATCTCATCGTTGGACTGGGCGAACGCGGCTGGTGCGGCAAGCGCAAATGTGACTGCCGTAAACGCACCGAGGCGCGACAGGGAGTGGATCATTTTTATTGTCTTTCTCTTATCTTAGCTGATCGTGACGTCGACGCCCGGAGCGCGCCAGCCATTGTGGTTGTAGCCGGACTGGTTGGGTTCAGGCGCCTCGGGCTGCTGATTGCCTTCGCTGTCGGTGGCTCGGCTGACGATCCTATAACTGCCAGGCGCCAGATCTTTAGCGAGCACGAAGGGGCGCCACGCATACCGCCCGAGGTCGGGACCCACAAACTCTGCGGCCTCCCAGGTCTCACCGTCATCTAGGGACACTTCGACTCCGTCCACCGCATTTACCCCGCCGAAAGCGAGCCCAGTGATTTGGTGCATGCCCGAGGCCGCGGCTTCGAGTGGGCCGGTGATCCAGGATTTGACTTCCATCTGCCAGACCGATGGGTATTCCGGCGAACCGCTTTCACCCAGCGGAACGAGACGATAGCGCTGGCGCTGGATCAAGGCGTCGGTCTCCACCTCGGTCATCGCCACGCGCTTGATATATTTAACGTTGTTGACCCCGGTGAAGCCGGGAACGATCATCCGCAGCGGCCCGCCATGTGCGAGCGAAATCGGCTCCCCATTCATGTCCCAAGCCAGAAGGATGTTGTCCAAGGCATCGAGTGGCACCGAGCGTTCGACGATCACGTCAGCTTCGTTGAGACCCTCAGGAATTTCCTCGCCGCCGGTCCCGGTGACGAACTGAGCACCATCGACGACGCCGCCCATATTTTCCACCACGGTACGGAGCGGCACGCCGGTCCACATGACGCAACCGGCAGCGCCGGTCTGCCACTGGGTGCCGCTCGTCTCATGCTCAAAAAAGGCTCTGCCATTGCCCGAGCACTGAAGCACCATGGCGACGGTTTCTACACCCATTCTTTTGAGATCGCCCACCGATACTGAGCCTGGGTTGGCGACACCCTCGATCGAAACCTCCCATGCTTCACGATCGGCCACGATGCTTTCATCGGGCGGCGTGACGTTGTTGCGGACGTAAAGCTGATGCTCGCTGGTGATTGGCTGAACGCCGAAGACGTCGCGCTTGGTCTCTATAGTGTTGTTGGAGTGGATGATAAGCGCGTCCGCGTCTTTGAACTCCACATATTCAGGCAATGGTCCGACATCCGCTTCCTGAGCCGACACCCGCACCCCCGACGCCATAAGTGCAGCGGCGCCCGCAGTGCCCGCCAGCAGATGGCGACGGCGAAGATCAATCTTTTCCATGTCCGGTCCTCCCTCCAATGCGCTTGATTGCGCCATTAGTGAAGAGACGTGCCGGCATTGGATTCTATTCCCTCGCCGCGATAATTATTTGCAGCTTACGCGGAGCAAGTTGTGCGCGGTATCTTGACGCTGGCGATTGTGGGCGCAAACTCGGGATCGGAGATACGGCGCAGGCTCGATGTGATGGCCTCGAAGCGCACCTGGTCCATGGAGCGGGCCACCACGACCAACAAATCCGCGCCCGCAACCCAGTGGGCCGAAAGAAAGTCAGGACGGAAAGTGAGTCTTTCTGCCGTCTCCCTTGCATCAACCGGAAGCGAAAAGACGCTGACCCGGCAACCCTGCGGCCCAACATATCCGCGATGGCGGAGGGTGTTATCGGCTGCGAATGTCATTGTCTCGTCTACGACAAGCCGTAGGCCCGCTTGACGAAACACCTCGGCCTCGCGGACGTGCGCTGGCACCACGGGATTGGGCGTCTCGTTTGCGACAAAGCCATCATGGGCGGCCACCATTTGAGAGGCGACATCGACGTTCGGAGATCGAGCCGTCTCGAGCCATGCGAACGCCAGAAGCGCCGATACCACCATGACGGCCAGCGCCGCCGCGATCGCCGGACCGTAGGGCAAGGGGCGTGCGTTTCGGAGGCCGCGATTGTTCCGCAGTCCATCGCCGCCCATATGGGCAATATCGCTCTTGAGGGCGCGGATCGCATCGACCTGATAAGAAAGTTCGGGGTCGCGCGCCAGGGCCGCCTCGACCTTGTCGCGCGTGCCCTCGTCAAGTTCATCATCGACATACGCACTCAGCGTCTCGAAATCGAATGCCAAGTCAGCGCTCACAACGACCTCTCTGGCGCGACAACGGAACGACCGCTTCGCTGGATAACAATTGGAACATGGCCTGACGTGCGCGTGCGACGCGGCTCATGACTGTACCCTTGGGGATAGACAAAAGCTCGCCGGTTTCCTCGTAGCTAAACCCTGCGATATCGACAAGAGCGAGGACCTCCTGATGCTCGATAGTTAAACAGGAAAAGGCTTCTCGGACCTCGTAGTGCCGCTCGGTGGTTGCTTCACCAGCCTCCGGTCCATGGCTGCCGGCGAAGCGCTCATTGAGATGGCTTCGTCGCGCATGCGTTCGGGTGCGATCAATCCACAAATTGCGCACGATCTTGAACAGCCAAGCACGAAACGCAGGCTCGGGCACCGGGATTTCGGTGGCGGACATCGCCCGCACGACTGTCTCCTGAAACAGATCCCGCGCCTCGTCCCTGTCGCGCGTCAACGCGAACGCGTAGCGCATCAAACGCTCGCGCACAGGATCAAATCGCTGTTCGAACCGATCGCTCGACACGCCTCCCTACCTTCCTCGGCCGCTTTTCCTCCCCGGCCCCAGACAAGGTAGTCAATCGCGGTTCGGAGTGCGAGACAATTTACTGGAGAGGATACTTCTCGAACGTGCTGACCTAGCAAACCCGAAACGGATGTAAGGGGTCAGATGCTGAACGTCGGCTCTCCCAATCCTCGCCAAAACCAGACAGTCCAGTTACGGCCCCATTTCCGCCATTGCGTCGGTGACTGGAATCCCCCCGTGGGCGGCCGGAACGAGGTGGCTTGCTGATGGTCTGCTTCTGGATCACCTGGCAGAAAAGCACACACGCAACGATTGGCGAATTCTTTGCCGCAATAGGACTAACCGACATCGGCGGGGAATTCGAGAAAGCTGACATCCAACATCCTACAAGCACCCATTCCGCGCGGTATTTCGCGCAGGTTCAATCGAATACCGGGGAGAAGTGCAAATCAGCGAGAGCACTCGTTTATGTGCTTTATTTGGTGGGCTTGCTAGATTTGCTAGGTTTAAGTGACGATGTATTCCCGGGTGTGCCTTTGTTATCACCGCGGCGCTGATCCGGTTTCCCTGTGGATTTCGCTATCGGCTTTGGTCCTGGTTTAAGTGCCATGACTGCTCTACTTTTTTGACGCAACAGTCCACACTAGTTCGGGCTGAAGTTAAGGCCAAATATATATTCATACAGCACCAACACCCTACGAATATCGGCAGCCGGGCCGGAGCCACTTTCTACCGGAAATCGCGCGTTTTCACCTTGATCGTGTCGATGTGCAGGTCTGGAACATAGATATCTCGGGTGCGAAGGCCTTTTGGCGGTTGGCTGCGCGGATCGGGCGTTGCTGACCCATGATGGAATTCATCGCCGCGTCCATGCTGCATGGCGAACAGGGCGTCACGCTCCCCGACACTGGCCAGATCGGGGGAAAGATCGTGGATATGGTGGGCAACGAGATGGACCACTTCGCCCTCTCGCTGTACCTTGCCCCTCACCGAGATCATGCCCGCGGACAAGATGATCCGCCGGTGTTGCTCGAATACTTTTTTCCATACAACCAGATTGGCAATTCCGGTTTCGTCTTCGAGGGTGATGAACATGACACCCTTGGCGCTGCCCGGACGCTGGCGCACCAGAACGATGCCTGCAGTTTCAAGCCATCGCCCATCGCGCGCCGTCATCGCATGAGCGCAAGTGACGATGCGCCGCTTGGTGAGGTCCGGGCGCAGGAAGGATACCGGATGGGTGCGCAGCGACAGACCGACATGGCGATAGTCTTCCACAACCTCGCTGCCATCGTTCATGGCCCGCAAGGCGATCGTGGGTTCGCTCACCTCGGAGATGGTCGTGCCCTCACGCCTTGAAGCCGCGGCAAACAACGGCAATTCGAGATCGCGCAGTCCCTTTATGGCCCATAGCGCATCGCGGCGGGACAGGCCAAAGCTCGTGCGGTATCCATCGGCCTCGGCAATCTGGGTCAGGGCCGCAACCGGCACCCCTGCCCGGCGCCAGAGATCATCAATGCTTGCATAGTCTTTGTCAGCTCGGGCCGCCACGATCGACGCCGCGTTGGCGTTTGACAGACCCTTGACCATACGCAAACCGAGCCGAACCGCGAAGGTGTCGGTATCGGGAGTGCTGGATGGCTCCAAAGTGCAGTCCCAGCGCGAGGTGTTAATACACACCGGCCGGACATCAATACCGTGTTCCTGGGCGTCGCGCACGATCTGTGCCGGCGCATAAAACCCCATGGGCTGGCTGTTGAGTAGTGCAGCGCAGAACACATCTGGGTGCCAGCATTTGAGCCAGGCACTTGCATAGGCGATCAGAGCAAACGATGCCGCATGGCTTTCGGGAAACCCATATGAGCCAAAGCCGCCTCAAAGCGGCGAACGAAGATACGAGAGGATCTCCGATGGCGTAGCGGCCGAAAGACGAAAGGCCCGCAGCGTGAAGCTACAGGCCCTCGATACCGTTTCCGAATTTCGGGTGCCGAAATCTACATCATGGAGTCGCCGGCAGTGAACGGCTGAACATACGGAGCGTCTTCCGCGTTTAGTGCCGGGGTGTCCACGTCTGTCATGCCTTCACCGAACGAATATTCCCCGTCTCCGTCAGTATCATAATGCAGCATGGCGATGTAGTCGGCGCCATCTTCAAGCGGATACTCCGTCGTAATCTCTATGCTATCCGTCGTTCCGCCTTCCACATATGCATGGCCGATCGAGGCCGGTACCACGGGTTGACCATCGAGTACCTCGTGAATGACCACGAAACCTGGTTCATCGATAAGGACCGAGGGTATAGTCACCGTATCGCCATCGACCTGAATGCCGTCCGTTGCAATATTGAGATGATCGGCCAGTGCAGGACCCGCGATCAATGCACTCGAACCAAGCGCCAACGCGACTATCGATTGTTTCAGCATGGTGTTCTTCTCCTTGATGAATTCAAGATGACCCGGACAGGGCCACGGAGAGAAACAAATGTCTCCGCTGGTAGAAGCTACGTTTCCCCGACCGAAAAGTTTCAATCTGGCGATCAGGAAACGCAAGGTACATCGGTGTTCGTCAACGTGGGGAAGAGAACCCCCCTCCCCCTGCTGAACTCACAAGCTGGGGAAGATCACCCGTGTGGCCGATCCTCGTTTAGGGCGCGGGCCGCAGCGCCGTCGACGCGGAAATCGTTGAGTTATCCTTGATGAAGTCGTGAACCATGCCGCCGCCCGGCCGTTTTCATTTCAAAAGGGGGTGCGAACCTATGAGTAAAAGTGCCGGAAAAGCTGTACTCTACCGGATGGTGATGGACGACCATATCTGTCCGTTCGGCCTCAAATCGAGACATCTGCTGAAGTCCGAAGGTTACGAGGTTGAGGACAACTGGCTGACAACTCGTGAGCAAACCGACGCTTTCAAGCGAGAGCATCAGGTCGATACCACGCCGCAAACCTTTCTTGGTGGCAGGCGGGTCGGCGGTTACGACGACCTCAAAAGGCACTTTGGCAAAGGCAAAAATGAAGGCGACACAAGCTACACGCCGGTAGTCGCGGTCTTTGCCATGGCTGCGGCGATGGCGTTGGCCGCGACCTGGGCAGCATTCGGCACCGTTGTGACCATTCGGTCCGTGGAGTGGTTCATCGCCATCTCCATGTGCATCCTCGCGGTCCTCAAGCTCCGTGACATCTCATCGTTTTCAAACACGTCCCTCGGATACGATCTTGTAGCGCAACGCTACGTCCCTTACGCCTACTTCTATCCTTTCGGGGAAGCGCTCGCCGGCGTTTTAATGATCGCCGGCGCTCTGCTCTGGATCGCGATCCCCGTCGCCCTCGTCATCGGCACCATTGGTGCCATTTCAGTATTCAAAGCCGTCTATATCGACAAGCGCGATCTCAAATGCGCTTGCGTCGGCGGAAACAGCAACGTCCCCTTGGGCTTCGTGTCCCTGACCGAGAACGTGATGATGGTCGCCATGGCGCTGTGGATGATGAGGATGCTATGACCCTCATGCGCTTCCGCAGGGCCATATCGCTAGGCTTTCTCATGATGGTCTTGACGGCCCTACCCGCGATTGGGGCAGTTTGCCAAAGCGAACACACATTCCTTCTCCCCCCCACGCAAGATGCTGAGTCGCTCGGTCAAAATACGCCAGGTGAACTAAGCCAGGCTCATCACGCCGGGCCCGACAACGCCTTCGATCTCCATTGCGCCACCTCCGCTGTGCTGCCCGCCGGTATCAACATAAATACCGACGAAAAGCAGACATTGGTCGATCATTGGGCTTTCCCAGCGCCACCAGCTAACAATGCAGGCATTGATCCACCTCCGCCCAGATGAACCGGACCTAAGCAGGTCCGCAAATCATTTGGATTCATTTCGATCGGAGAAGTTTCATGAAAATGTATTGGCGCTTTGCCGCCATGATCGCCACGTCGACGATGGTCATGTTCGGCCTGATGTATCTCAACACCTATGCTTTCGAGCACGTATTCTGGAGCGAAACCCGCGCCTGGATGGCGCTGGTCATGGGTGCCACCATGGCCGTCATCATGCTGGCGTACATGCTCTCGATGTACAAGAACACCAAGCTCAACATCGCCATTTTCGCTGGTTCAATCGTCGTGTTTTCGGGGGCGCTCTGGTTAGTGCGCAGTCAAGTCAGCGTTGACGACAGCGAATACATGCAGGCAATGATCCCACATCACTCAATTGCCATCATGACCTCTGAACGCTCCCAGATTACCGATCTGCGCGTCCGCAAGCTCGCCGACGAAATCATCGAGGCCCAGGAGCGGGAAATTTCAGAAATGAAGTTTCTCATCGGTGACCTTGCGGATCGCGACGATAGTCGTGCGCCTGACGATGCAATCGATCCCGCGCTCGGCGACGAGCCCGCAGAATTCATGACGGCAGGAGCCGCACTGGAGGGTGCGCAGATCGCCGGTCTGGATCCGGCGACGCTCGATGATGCCCAGATCGAAGAGGGTCTGGATGGAGATCGTCGCTGCGTGTTTCGCTACACCAGCGAAGGAAACCCTGTTTTCGCTTTTAACCCGGACGCTGACGGGGAAGATGCTGCCCTCATCAAAGTCAACGGAGCATTGGTTCGCTTGGCGCTGGCCAGCAATTCCGAGGGAGCCCTTGGGTATGAAGCGGGCGACATTCGGATCAGCCTGACTTCGGAGCAACAGGCACAGGGCTGGGATGCTGATCAGAATGAAGCCACCATGGTGTTCGAAATCGGATCCGAACTCCGCGTAGGCTATGGCGGCTACGTCGCCTGTTCTGCTTAAGGGTAGAGGAAGGGCGGCAAGCCAGCGCGCCCTTCCTCGTCTGCCGCGTGCATTGATAGCCGACACCGCTTTGCCTCGGCCGCGCAACCCATCTCCGACGGGCTCGTCCGAGCAAGATCTGTTTATCGCGCCATGTCGAGCCGCCGTAGCAACTGAGCGTTGATCGCAACGATGACCGTGCTGGCAGACATTAGCACCGCCCCCACCGCGGGCGCCAGGACGATACCGGCCCAATAGAGCACCCCGGCAGCGAGCGGGATCGCAACAATATTGTATCCGGCGGCCCACCACAGGTTCTGGATCATCTTGCGATAGGTCGCGCGGCTGAGGGTTACGATGCGGGCAATGTCCCGGGGATCGGAACGCACCAGCACCACGTCGCCTGCTTCGACAGCAACATCGGTTCCCGCACCTATGGCCACACCTACATCGGCGGTGACGAGAGCGGGAGCGTCGTTGACGCCATCGCCTACCATGGCGACGCGCTTGCCCCGGGCCTGCAGTTCCTTGATCTTGTCCGATTTCTGATCGGGCAACACGCCGGAAAAGACTGTATCTATCCCAAGCTCTCGACCCACAGATCGCGCAACGGCCTCTGAGTCCCCCGTCAGGATGACGACCTCGATACCCATCGACTGTAGCTTGGCTACTGCCTCCCTAGACTCCGGGCGTACCTGATCGGCGATCGCAAAAACGGCCAAAACGTTCTCGCCCTCCAAAAGGTAGATCGCGGCCTGCCCGTTGTCACCAAAGCGACGGCTTGCGTTCTCCATGTCATTGTCGAGCTCGACATTGCGTTCCCGCAACAACGCCGGCCCCCCAACGGACAAGCGGCGTGCCTCGACAACAGCCTCGACGCCCTTGCCAGCTGCCGCCTCGAAACTCGACGACCGCGGGAGCGCGAGACCTTTGTCTTCTGCGCTCTTGAGCAATGCCTGTGCGATTGGGTGTTCGGAGTCCCGTTCGACTGCTGCTGCGAGCGACAATACCGTATCCGGATCATTTTCCTTCGCGGCGACAATCTCGACCACCCGGTGGGAACCAAGCGTCAATGTTCCGGTCTTGTCGAATACGATCGTGTTGAGATTTCGCGCTTCCTCAAGACCGCGACGGTCCCGAATGAGCAAACCATTGCGGGCACCAAGGGTGGTTGAAATGGCCGTGACCAGTGGAACGGCGAGCCCTAGGGCGTGAGGACAGGCGATGACGAGCACGGTCACCACCCGGGTAACCGTAAAATCGATCTCGGCACCGAGCAGCGACCATGCGGCAAGGGTCGCGACACCGGCAACGATGGCAACGACGGTGAGTAGAAAGGCGGCCCGGTCGGCCAGCGCCTGGGCGCGCGAGCGGGATGACTGTGCTTGAGAAACCAGCCTCATGATGCCGGCCAAGGCCGTCTCCTGACCTGTTTGAAGCACGCGCACTCGAAGGGAGCCCTGCCCGTTCACGGTGCCGCCGAGCACTTCGGATCCATCTGTCTTGTCGACCAGTTGAGATTCCCCGGTAATCATGGATTCGTTGACAGCGCTTTTGCCCGACATGACGACGCCATCGGCAGGAATCGAGGCCCCTGGTCGCACAAGAACGACGTCATCCGTCCTGAGGCCCGACACCGGCACCTCTTCGGTCCTATCTCCTTCAATTACCCGTACAGCCAAATCGGGTAATAACTTCGCCAGTTCGTTGAGTGCGCCTTGCGCCTGGGAAATCGAGCGCATCTCGATCCAGTGTCCCAGCAGCATGATGGTCACCAATGTAGCCAGCTCCCACCACAGCGGGTGACCGTCGAACCCGAGCAAGACGGCAACGCTGTAGACAAACGCAACGGAGATGGCCAGCGAGATCAGCGTCATCATGCCCAGGAGCCGCGCCTTGAGCTCACCGATTGCACTGTTCAGAAACACCCATCCCCCGTAGATGAAGACAACCGTCCCAAAAAGGGCGGGAATGAATTCGGACCCTGGAAACCGTGGCGCCGTATACCCGAACCATTCCTGGATCATCGGCTCCCAAAACACCGTCGGAACTGCTAGGGCCAGTGAGAGCCAGAATTTGTCACGAAACATTGCCACCGAATGCCCCGCATGCTTGTCGCGTCCCGTGGTGTCTTCGGTCGCGGCAGTGCCATGGGCATGACGGTGTTGTTGATGCTGATCCATTCCAATCCCTCTTCGCTCTCGCAAAAGCCCTACATGTTTTCGGCCACGAGCACTGATCGCGCGTGAGACAAACGAGCGGTATCGTGCTCCTTCCAATGCTGGGAAGGTCAAGTCCTATTCACGTCAATCCTTTCTTGATGCCGCCAGTGTTAGGTGGCGAAACCAAGGGAGGTTTCCGGTGTTCTTTGCCCTTTCGCAAATTCTCGACTTCTTTCTCACGCCGTCCAACGTTCTGTTGCTGGCCCTTCTGGCGACGCTGGCGTTTTGGGTCATGAAGATCCGGAAACTGGCTGCCGCACTCGGGATCGTTTCGATTTTGGGTTTGGCCCTTGCGGCTTGGTCACCTCTTGGCCCGTTCGCGTTGGGCGTATTGGAAAACAGATTTCCCAGGACAGCACTGCCCGAAGATGTTGCGGGCATCATCATGCTCGGTGGTGCTGTCGACACGCACATTTCTTTCGACCGGGACACAATCGTTCTTAATGAAGCCGGCGAGCGCATTGTTGAGACACGCATGCTCGCAGCGCGTTATCCCGAGGCCCAGATCTTTCTTTCCGGCGGTGGAGGACACCTGTCGAACGATGGTAGCCTCACCGAGTCCGAACTGGCGCGACACGCCTTGATCAGTTCTGGGGTTGCCGCCGAACGCCTCCTTATGGAAGAACTATCCCGCAACACGTGCGAGAATGCCCGAGAAACGGCCGCCGCTCTTGCTGGGCGCGCGTCCGGCACCTGGATTCTTGTGACCTCGGCCGGTCACATGCCACGCGCTGTTGCTTGCTTCAGGACCACGAACCTGACTGTTGTACCCTACCCGGTCGATTACCGGACCAAATCCGCAGGCGGCACCTGGCCTGGAACGGCGTCGAACGGGCTCTCAACAACCGACCTGGCGGCCCACGAATGGGTCGGACTTTTGAGTTATCGCCTGGCAGGATTCACTGAAGAGACTTTCCCATCGCCGCGGGATTGAGACTGAGCCTTGCTTGGGTTCAGCATCGACTCACATTTGCGAACCACCTGGCTGCGTATCGTAGGCTTGGGTCCAACTCTCATCTCCAGCATCCGCTGCCGGTCGCTCAAAGAGATCGCGCGCAAGATTTCGGCGTTTATGATGGATTGCTTCTCGCAACGCGTCAGCAGATTGTATGACGCCCATATTCTCCAGCGCCAACAAGAAGGCGAAGGTGTGGACGAGGTGGGCCTGTGGCCCGAAATCTTTGGTCGGCACCTTGCCGTCCTCGTAGAGGATCAATATCTGATCCCCCCGAGACAGAGTGTGTCGGACGTGATCGGAAAATTCCCTGATGGAGTTTTCACCGGCGTCGGTAGTCAGCCGGATGCGACGCTGAACATCTGGTGGCAAAGCCTGATACATGAGCCCATACGTTGTTTCGATGGACTGGATACGATTGCCCGCTTTTGAGAACCACCGATCCAGTGCTGGCTTGTCCGGAGCACCTTCCCCACCACGCTCAAGTTCGTACCGAACCATATCGGTGACCACGATTGCACAGTCGAAGCGATCAAGAAGATCCAGTCGGTCAATCAGCCCCAAACTGATTAGGGGCCCTGCGTCGGGAAGGACCAGCCTAAGCATCGTTGTCCCTTAGAAGATAAGGGGCCAAAAGTTTCGCCGCGCCGATTGCTTCCCTTTGAATGCGATTTTCGTCGGTGCCCGGAAGGGGAAGACCGGCATCCGCCAGGGCGACAGCAAGGTCTCGATACCCGCCCAGGCCAAGTCGCGTGGCAGCCTCATCAGACCCGATGTGGCCACGAGAGTAAGCTTGGAGAATCTGATGAGGCGAAAAGAGAGGCGTGCGCTTCCTCTCGTCTCTCTTGGCAATATCGTTTTTCGAGACGAGGTCACCAAACAATTGTGCAGAAACGATCACTACGCTTTCGCGTCCATATCGAGTTACGAAGACCGGCTCGTTCAAGGCACGATCGTGCCACTCTCCGAAGTTCTTCGCGATCTCGGCTGCCGGAACTTTTTGCATGACGCCTTCCTCTCCCACGGGAATTATACGTAAGTTACGGAAAACATCAAGAAGGTCGCCAAAAATTCATACACGCCCTAAGATGACTAAAATTGCGGATACGTTGGTCGACATCGCCATGCTTTCCGGCGCACAACCCTAGAAATGAAAAATTCCACCATGGCTCCAATAGCGGTCATAACCGCATCGGTGAGTATTCTCTTGGCCATTCTTGCGGTCTCCATCGCGACCGGCGGAACCCTCTCGCATGCCGTCGAGAATTCGACCGAAGGTCGGCAGCTGTATCTCGACAATTGCGCTGCTTGTCACGGTGAAACGCTCGAGGGCCAGCCCCAATGGCGCGAGCGTCTGCCTAACGGTCGCATGCCGGCTCCTCCCCATGATGAGACAGGTCACACCTGGCATCACAGCGACGAGCAACTTTTTCGCATCACTCATGATGGCGTGGCAGCAATTGTTGGTGGAAATTATGAAAGCGACATGCCGGCGTTCGGGGACCTGCTCACTGACGACGAGATCGAGGCAATTCTCGACTACATCAAAAGCACTTGGCCAGAACGCGCACGCGCTTACCAAGAACAAATGTCCGAGCAAAACTGATAGTCAGAAGGCAGTTATCCCGGTTTCGCGGAAACCAAAACTCCTGCCTCAAAGCGAGGCTTGCGTTTCAACCTTTGTTTGGCCAATTCAGGTTTGGCGAAATCCTCGATGATGGGACAGTCTGGGCGACCGTCTCCATGACAGTGGGAGGCGAGATGCTTTAGCGTCTCGCTCATTTGCTGCAGGGCCCTCGCCTTTTCCTCCAGTATTTCTACATGGGCCAATGCGATCGCTTTGACATCCGCGCTGGCCCGTTCTCGATCCCGCCACAGCGCCAGAAGTTCGCGCATGTCGTCCACCGAAAACCCCAAATCCCGCGCCCGGCTGATGAACCGCAAAGTGTGGACGTCCTGATCATCGTAGATGCGATATCCGGCATCTGTTCGGTGCACCGGCGCTATGAGCCCTATGGATTCATAGTAGCGGATCATTTTCGCCGATACGCCTGAAGCTTTGGCTGCCTGTCCGATATTCATTGTGCGGGCTCCAGATTCATCTGGGAAAGTTGCTGCGGTACGGAATGAGGATCGATGGGCCGAGGCGAAAACCGCCTCAGCCGCAGGGCGTTCCCCAGCACAAACACGCTCGAAAGGGCCATGGCCCCCGCAGCAAGGGCCGGCGAGAGCAGAATTCCCCAAACGGGATAGAGCAAACCGGCTGCCACCGGGATCAAGACAGTGTTGTATGCAAATGCCCAGAAGAGGTTTTGCTTGATATTGCGGATCGTCGCCTTGCTCAAGGCGATGGCGTCGCCGACGGCGGTGAGGTCGCCCGACATCAAAACCACATCGGCACTTTCGATCGCGATGTCCGTTCCCGTTCCCACGGCAATGCCGACATCGGCTTCGGCAAGCGCGGGCGCATCATTGATACCATCGCCCACAAAGGCGAGGTGGCGGCCTGCCCCGCGAAGCGCTTTGATGGCGTCGACCTTACCGCTCGGCAGCACCTCGGCGACCACCTCGTCGATACCGAGTTGTTTGGCTACAGCCTGCGCAGTTTTTTCGTTGTCGCCTGTGATCATCGCCACCTTAAGCCCCAGGGCGTGAAGGCGCTCTATCGCTGTGCGCGACGTGGGCTTGATAGGATCGGCCACCGAAATGATGGCCGCCAGCCGTCCATCAATTGCTGCATAGAGTGGCGACTTTCCCTTTTCGGCAAATTCAACCGCCTGGTTTGCGAATGAACCGACCTCAATTCCGCTGCGTCTCAAAGCACGATCGGCCCCGACCAGCACTTTGCGCCCATCCACGTCACCGGTGACGCCAAAACCCGGATCGGCCAGAAAATCATCGGCGGCCGTAAGGTCCACAGACCTGGCATGCGCACCACGAACGATCGCCTCGGCTATCGGGTGTTCGGAGTGCTGCTCGAGGCTTGCCACGAGCCTGAGAACGTCATCTTCCTCGAACCCCGGAGCGACGATCAGATCGGTCAACTCGGGCTGGCCCAATGTCAAAGTTCCGGTCTTGTCGAGCGCGACGACTTCGGCCGATCGCAGCGTTTGCAGCGCTTCGCCCTTTCGGAACAGGATGCCTAGCTCGGCCGCCCGCCCGGTGCCAACCATAATGGACGTGGGCGTCGCCAGCCCCATGGCACATGGACATGCAATGATGAGCACGGCGACGGCGTTGACCAGCGCAAAGCTCAGCTGTGGAGAGGGGCCGAACATCAGCCAGACCAGAAATGTTAAAGCGGCCAAACCGATGACGATTGGCACAAAGACCCCGGTAACCCGGTCGACCAACGCCTGGATCGGCAGCTTTGCCCCTTGTGCTGCCTCGACCATGGCGATGATCTGGGCCAGAACCGTATCACGCCCAATCCTCGTAGCTTCAAACGTGAAGCTGCCGGTCTTGTTGATCGTTCCTCCAACCACCTCAGCCCCCGCCGTCTTTTGAACGGGGACCGGTTCACCGGTGATCATTGCCTCATCGACATAGGACGAGCCCGAGAGCACGCGGCCGTCCACCGGAATTTTGTCACCCGGGCGAATGTGAACAACATTTCCGGCCACGACCTCATCGAGATCGACCTCAACGATCGCACCGCCGCGTTCGACCCGCGCTGTCTTGGCCTGCAACCTCACAAGCCGTTTGATGGCCTGTCCGGTCCGGCCCTTGGCACGCGCTTCAAGATAGCGGCCGAGAAGGATTAGAGTCACGATGACCGCGGCGGCTTCAAAATAGACATTGATCGTACCGGCCGGCAGCAGCTGCGGCGCGAACGTTGCAACCACGGAGAATCCCCACGCTGCAGACGCTCCCAAGGCCACAAGGGAATTCATGTCCGGTGTCCGGCGCCAGAGATTGGGAAAACCTTTGACGAGAAACCGGCGTCCTGGACCAAACAGCACGATCGAGGCCAGGATAAACTGCAGATAGCGGTTGGTCTGCATGCCAATGGTGTCCACAATGAACATGTGCACCGCAGGAATAAAGTGTGCGCCCATCTCTATGACGAAAAGCGGAGCGGTGAGCAGCGCTGCAAAAAGCGTAGCGTTTCGCAGTGAGATGGCTTCGGCTTCTTTCACCTGCTCGCGACTAGGGCCGCCGGTTTTTGCCTCGGCCTCGACATTTCGGACGCTGTAACCAGCCGCCTCAACGGCGCTTGCCAAATCCTCTTTCCTGGCTGTTCCGCCAAGCACCGCGACTGTGGCCCGTTCGGTCGCAAGGTTGACGGCGGCGTCCACGACACCCTCAACGCGCTTGAGCGCCTTTTCGACCCGTCCCACGCAGGAGGCACAGGTCATGCCCTCGATATCGAGTGTAATAGTCTCCGCGGCCGCTGGGGTATACCCGGCTTTACGCACCGCCTCGGCGATCTGCCGGATATCTGTCGGACCCGAAAGTTCAATTCGCGCACGCTCGGTGGCGAGGTTGACCGAAGCCGAAGCTACGCCAGGGACGGCCCGAATGGCTTTTTCAACGCGCGATACGCAGGAGGCGCAAGTCATCCCTTCGATGCTAAAATCGAGGGACTTCATGCCGTCTAATTGTTTCACCTGGTTCATTTTCTGCAGTCCTTGTTCGACAACCGCACAATGATCTAATCCTTCCAATCATGGGAAGGTCAAATGCAAATTCGCGCTTGACCTTCCAACGGTGGGAAGCTCCATGATTGGCGCAGTCGAACCGGAAGGGATGAACCCATGCATGAGTTCAAAGTTCAGGACATGACCTGCGGCCACTGCGCAGGAACAATCGAGAAGGCGGTCAAGAGCGCGGACCCGGCGGCAAAGGTGGATGTCGATCTCACCACGCACTCCGTGCGCATCGAAAGTGCGCAGCCGAGCGACGCCATAAAGCGCGTCATCGCGGAAGCAGGATATTCTCCTGAGTCCATGTAAGAACTGCTCCGGCGCAATATGTCGCGCCGGGGAGCCCCACCCGCCTTGATGTCGCTTTCGTTCAGGGTTAGTTTTTTTCATGTCCATGTTCGCGTCACATATATTGCGGCTCGTTACCATCCTCGCGCTGATGGTGTCGTCAACGGCGATGTCATGGGCACAGACGTCAAGCGACATCGGCCGTTTGCAACTCCACAAAGGTCACCAGGTCAGCGCCCACTTGGGGATGTCCGTGACCAATCATGGATCCGATCACCACAAGTCCGAGAGGCACCACGATACGCTGTGCGCGACAGCATGTGCAGTGGCTGGTCCGCTGTCTGAGCCGGTGAGCTTGCATTCGCCACTGGCTCTGACCCTGAGATCTGCCCCGCTTCATGGCTTGGGTCCAATCTCTTTTGTTCCCGAACCTGGCCGGCGCCCTCCGAAACACAATCCGATCCTCGTCTAACGCGCCGCCTCACAAGCGGTAACGTACAGTCGCGCCTTTTGAGCGCATCGATCGGACTATTCAAATGACAAACGTGCTGACCCGCCGTGGCTTTCTCACGGCAACTGCCGCGCTTGCGGCAACCACTGCCCTTCCTCGCATAGGTCGGGCTCAAGAATCGTCTCGCCAACTCACGGTCGCCACTCGCACCATCGAGGTCAAAGGAAAGGCCGCGTCCGTCCACGGTATCGCCGGCCCCGGCGGCCGTCAGGGACTTATCCTCGATCCCGGCGAACGATTTAAGCTCACTCTCGAGAATACCCTCGACGTCGAAACCATCGTTCACTGGCATGGGCAGATACCGCCCAATATCCAGGACGGCGTTCCGGATCTGCCACGCCCCAAGCTCGTGCCTGGCGAAACCCGGGACTACAATTTCGAGCCGCTGGCAGGCACCCACTGGATGCACAGCCACGTACCGACCCAGGAAATGAACCTCCTTGCTGCACCGCTCATCGTACGCAGCACAGAGGACGTTATTGAGGACCGCCAGGAAGTGGTGATGTTCCTGCACGATTTCTCGTTCAAGGATCCACAAGCGGTCCTTGATGAGATTACCCAGGGCGCCGGGCATGCGGACATGGATCACGGTTCTTCCGTTGCGACGCCACAAGGTTCGATGCAGATGGACCATGGCGACATGGACATGGGGCAGATGAATATGAGCGATATGGCAAACATGTCGACCATGGCCATGGATCTCAATGACTTCAACTTCGATGCGTATCTCAGCAACGACCGCACGCTCGACGACCCGGAAGTCGTTCGGGTCGAACGCGGCGGGCGCGTCAAGTTGCGCATCATCAACGCCTCGTCGGCGACCACCTTCTGGATCGACACCGGCATCGGGGGGCGTTTAGTAGCGGTCGATGGCCACAGGATTTCGCCCCTCAACGGCAACCGGTTCGGTCTTGCAATGGGACAGCGTCTCGATATCGACCTCGACCTCCCTTCCGAGACGCGCACCTTCCCCATCCTGGCGCTCCGCGAAGGCGAGCGCGAGCGCACCGGTCTGATGCTTGCACCGGCAGGGGCGGCAGTATCGAAAATGTCAGACTTGGGGGAGACGTCATCACCCGCTTTCGACATCGATCTCTCCCACGAAGGGCGGTTTCGCGCGATCAATCCTCTCTCCGACAGGGAGGTGAGCAACAGCCAGATGATTATGCTGGACGGGTCGATGTCGCCCTATGTCTGGACAATCGATGGTCGCGGCTGGGGCGAACATAGGCCTATCACTGCCAAGAGCGGCGAACGGGTTGAGCTGATGTTCCACAACATGTCGATGATGGGCCACCCGATGCATCTGCACGGGCACGCCTTCCAGGTCGTCGGCCTTAACGCTCGCCGGGTTTCCGGAGCCGTCCGCGACACAGTCTATGTCCCCCCGATGGCCAGCGTAACAATTGCCATGGACGCAGGCGAGGCGGCTCGGTGGATGCTGCACTGCCATCACATGCCGCACCTGTCGACCGGCATGATGACCGAATTTCGGGTCCATGCCTAAACCAGAACCGACCGGCCCCGTCGAGCGGGGCTGGTCCACTACCTTTGGAGATATTCATGATCACGAATCGCAGCATGGCCGCACTTCTGATAGCTGCTTCCGCAACGCTCTCTCAGGCCGCACTAGGACAGGAGTTTCAGCCGCTGAGCGAAGTTCTGGCAACCACGCACGTCCACGGTTTGGCGTCGCAGGAGAATACCGCCGAAGTCCTGATGGCAACCCACCATGGACTGTGGAGTGTAAATCTCGACAACGAGACTGCCCAGCTTTTAGGAGACAGCCGCGACGACTTCATGGGGTTCTCGACCCACCCAACTGAAAACGAACGATACTGGGCCAGCGGTCATCCGATCTCGGGCGGCAATATAGGTGTCATCGAGAGCGTCGACGGAGGCGAGACCTGGTCCAAGATCGCTGAAGGCGTCGGTGGACCGGTCGATTTCCACCAGATGACGGTCAGTGGCGCCAATCCGGAAGTCCTTTATGGCGTACATTACGGCGCCTCCCTTCAAACGAGCACGGACGCCGGCCGCAGTTGGGAGGAGATTGGTCTGCTGCCGGACGGCATTATCGATCTTGCCGCATCGGGCATCTCTCCCGATGCCCTATACGCCGCGACCAATTCTGGTCTTTTCAAAAGTGAGGACGCGGGCAGAACCTGGGTCAAGATATATGAAACAAGCGCACCGGTTTCTTCTGTCCATGTGGACATGAACGGGGTTCATGCCTTCGTTCTTGGGGTTGGTGTGGTGCATTCACCTGAGACTGAACTCGACTTCGCCGTGGTCGCCGACGATTTTGAAGATACCTATCTACTTCATCTCACATCCATGCCTGAAGGCGGGTATGTAGCGGCAACCGATGGAGGTGGACTCGTTCTCCTTTCGTCCGACGGGACGGTCGATATTTCAATCCCGTAATGAGCTGCGATTGGGGCCGACAGCCCCAATCAAACCATCATCGTTGGTATCAATGGGCCACTAGGTTGGCGATTCGTGAAGGCTCGAGTTTGAAGGCGCTGGGAAACATTTTGCTGGCACTTGTGTTGATGGTCGCCTCGACTGCTCACTTCCATGCAGCTCAAAATGTAGAGATCAGTGACCACGTCCACACGTCATCGTCGCTTGACCAATCGACAGCCGACGATACCCATTCGGGCCACGGATCGAAACACTGCGGCCCTTTGCTGCTGTCGCACCCATTAGCGACAGCGCTCCATCTCGATGCGACCACAACGGTTTGGACCAGCGCGGCGCTGGAGCTAGCGGTTCATTTATTCGTGGTCGATCCCCCTCCTCCTCGGAAGGACTCCTTGGCTGTCTGATTGACAGCAATTTCGAGTTCCAACCGAGAGATATCTTATGAAACGAGCATATTTTTGTGCGCTGGCTTTTGCCGGCGCAGCAACGGGCTTTGCGTCCGCATTTGCGCATAACGGCGCCACCGGCATAGTCGCCGACAGGATGATGGGCATGATGATGTTGGGCGAGCAGATGCAGGTCCTAACGCCAATCATCAACGGCTCATCCAATCCAGGCCCCGGGGTAATTGAGGAGGCCGCAGCGATGATTGCGGCTCACTCCGGTAACGCAATGACTGAGTTGTTCCCTGAAGGCACTACGGAATTCCCTTCGGAAGCACGTCCGGAAATATGGGAGGACTGGGCACTTTTTGCTCAGTATGCCCAGCAACTGGAGAGCCTGGCCCAAGAGTTGGGAAGGACCACTGACCAACCGACGCAGGAGACCGCTCGGGTGCCGCGCAATGACTGGACTAGCATGGATACCTCGGTGCTGCTCGGACTGGCGCCGAAATCTGACCCCGAAAATTCACGCTCTGACCCGGAAACACAATCGATCAGAAGCGCTGCCGCGGTTGCAACCGATATCGCCGGCACCTGCTCAGCCTGCCACACGGTGTTTCGCAAGTGACCTGGCCAAGAATCGATCGCAAATGGCCCGTTGTAACCGCGGTGCTCTTGGGCGGCTTGGGCTTGGGCTTGGTGACCTGGATACTCATGCCTACCTCCACTCCCGATTTGCCGCAGCAAATCACCGGTGACGCCAAGCGTGGTGCCTATCTGGCCCGCCTGTCGGGTTGTGTCACCTGCCACACGAGCGAAGACGGCGCCCCATGGGCTGGGGGAGTTGCATTGGCATCTGACTTCGGCGCCTTCGTATCCCCAAACATTACCCCAGATCCAGAATTTGGCATCGGCGACTGGAGCTTCCAAGACTTCGTTCGGGCCGTAAGGCACGGGGTTGCGCCCGATGGATCTCCATATTACCCGGCATTCCCGTTCGAATTTTATACCACTCTTACCGATCGCGATCTGGCCGACATGTGGGCCGCTGTCCAAGAGGTTCCTCCATCCAACTTCGTGCCTGAAGAGAACGAGGTCCCACTGCCATTCAGCATTCGCCAGGGCGTGAAGCTCTGGCGCACCTTTTTCTACGAGCCTGTGGACTATGTGGTCGACGAGACCAAATCGACATCGTGGAACCGTGGACGGTTTATGGTGGAGGGACCGGCCCATTGCGCTGCCTGTCACACACCGAGAAACTTTGCTGGCGGCTTGGAGACTGACGCTCAGTTCGCTGGCGCGTCAGGCGGCACTGCGGGTTGGACCGCACCCCCGATCACCACCGTGGCGCTTGCCGAGGCGGGCTGGACCGAGGAAAGCCTGATTGCGGCGCTGCGCACCGGGCTCACCCCGACTGGCGATGCTTTTGGAGGTGCGATGGCTGAAGTCGTTCACCTCTCCACCAGTTATTTGTTGGATCAGCATATCGAGGACATGGCTGAATTTTTGATGGATCAGTGAGGGTCGGTGTTGGTTTTAGTGGCTACAGCCCAGCCGGGTTCGCATCTACTGGCAATCTTATGACGTCGTCGCCGATACTGACCTGCACCTCCCACTGCCCGGCCATCGGCAGCATCGCACTGGCTTGAAAGGCTCCGGGACCTGCTGACAAGACGTCGGCATCTACAGTCATCTGATGTCCAGGCATCTCAATTTTAACCCGTGGATCGATGATATCGGCTCGATCCACGGGCGACCTGATGAATACGGTGAGGGTTCTATCGTCCGCCAAGCTGGCACTGACATTGACCGTGATGCCCGACGTATCCACGGTGTCCTCACCGGTCGCACGCTGAGCGGGCTTGGAAACGAGTGGAATGCTTGCAAGGATTAGGACAAGGCCAAAAAACAAGGTCCCGACTGTCCAGATCATCACCAAAGAGATTCCGCTCGCTTTCCGGCGTCGGCTCTTTCCTTTCGCTTTCACGGTTCCTTCTCCGAGGCTGGCGCTTTGCGGCGAAGGGCTGGCTTCTCGACGAATTTCCAAGAGAGATACGCCAGGCTTCCGGAAATGGTGCTGGACAGCAAGAAAAGCACAGCAACCTGCGGCCCAAACCAGATGGGCTCCCGCGTCAGGACCTGTTGGATTGGCCATGCCATGAGGTAGATGCCGTAGGAAAGATCGTGCCGCCGCGCGAACTCGGCGATCCGACCCCAGTTCTTGGCGCCCACGTAGAGCGCTGCATACCCTATCCCAATGATCCAGGTCACCTCCCCAAACCGGGTTCCCGTGCCGGCCACCGCCAAGGCAAGCGCCGCCATTGCCCAACCAAACCGCAGGGGAATTACTTCGCCGAATCGTCGCGCCACCGCCCCGGTGAGAAAGGCAAATCCAAAGCGGAAGAGGCTCTCGACTGGCGTTTCACCGGTGGGATCGACGCCAACGTCGGCCAGAAGGGCAAAGCCGAACGCCGCCCACGCAGCAAACGCAATGGATGGATGGCGCAGAAGTCCCAAAGCCGCAGCAATCCCGAAGACAATGTAACTCAGGATTTCGTATTTTATGGTCCAGAGCGGTACGTTTACATCGCCGGGGTATCGGCCCTGCTCGAACATGGACGGCAGGACAGCCCCCTCGAAGTTCCATGCGACGTTGAGAGGGTAGAGCCAGGTCTGTGGGCTGGAATAATACTCCCAAAGGCGTGCACCTGTTCCGAAAGGACCGATAATGAGGGCAATGAGTGCAGCGCTGACGATCAGCGCCGGGTAGATCCGCAAGAATCGATTTCGGACAAACTGCCCGAGTCCTCGCTGCAACACGCTGTGGGTGAGCATCGCACCCGATATGACAAAGAACACATTTACTGCTGTTGCCCCTAGATCGTAGGCAGCCCAGCTCAAGGGATCGTAACTCGGTGAGTTTAGGCCCAGAAGTAGCGAATGGGAGAGCACCACACTCAACGCAGCGATCAAGCGCAAGGCATTGTAACTGTTGTCGGGATTTCCGAAGGCGGTCGAAAGCATCATGGGCGTGCCCGCGCCAGAAGCTGACGCCGGCCCATTGACGGGTCGGTTCATTGGTCATACCGGAATCTGATGTTGGATTACATCTCGTCACCGCTGAAACCGATGTTCGGCGGGTCAGAAAACAGAGTTATGCGCTCTGTTCCGGTCTCGGGGGCTGATCAATTGGTGCAGGACGATCTGATATCTGAGTCCTGACATGAGAATGTTTCCACGACCGCAGCCAGTCGGGTGGACTCACCCAGCGGGCGTTCACGATTATGGGCGTTTCATGGACGTGGTCGGTGTTGTCGTGCTGGCCAGCACCAAGTGTGCCGGCCTCATCGATCTGGGGATCTCCAGCCCAGTCCATTCCCGTCAAGAGAGTTTCCGCAGTGGGGCCATGCAGCGGGGCGTGGGTCGCCTGGAGAGGCAACGCAATAACGATTACCCACGCCACAACAAGAAGGCGTAGGAACGATTTCCAGGAAATGTCTTTCGCCGCTATACCGATCACTGCCGCAATTTGCCCCAATACGCTGGCTACCTTCACCACCATAGTGAACCGTATCGATCAGGTCCACCCGAAGTCGCCACCTGCTGAAGCGCCCACCATGGAACATTGCTCATCAATCTAATGTTCCAATTTGCGAAATTGATCCTTCTTCCGTTATTGGTCGTGTTCAGCCTTCTGGCTGCGCCGAGCGCCATGAGTTCGCCTCCGCAAGATGGGCATCAGACGGCCGCGCACCACAGCGACGTGGAGCACGACTTAAATGGCCACGAGGAGTGTGCAGCGACTGCCTGCTGCCTGATGCCTGGGAACGCCGTCCGCCCGATGCTGCTGGATCGTGTGGCTGAATTGGTCCTTCCGTGCCCTGTGCTGTCTCAGAGCGGAGAAGCTCCGGGAATTCCTGCTCCGCCTCCAAAGCCACTGGTTTGAACCGCGATATCGATCAATTTCAAACCGGAGAATACCTATGAAGACGTTCAAAACCCTCGGCCTCGCCATCCTCTTTGCCAGCACTGCGTCCATTGCGATGGCGCAGGGCATGGATCATTCCAACATGGATGGCATGTCCATGGACGGGATGAGCATGGATGCCGATGCCAATGAAAGCTCGGATTTACCCGAAATCTGTCTCGAGAACGCCGGCCACATGGCCGGCATGTCGATGGACATGGATATGGGCGCAATGATGGAGGGGATGAGCGAGGGCCACCAGGCCATGATGGCCGATATGGGCGCCATGCATAACGATATGATGGCGGCCATGATGGCCGAAGACTTCGATGTCGCCTTCATTTGCGGCATGATCCCACACCATCAGGGCGCTCTCGCGATGGCCAACGCGGCCCTCGAGTATGCCGAGGACGAATGGGTAAAGGAAATCGCCCAGGAAATCGTCGACGCCCAAGAACGCGAGATAGCCGAAATGCTTGAGTGGCTCGACGCCCGATAAATGGTAGTGACCGGGAGCGATCCCGGTCACCTTCTTACCCCAGTTCGGCATCGGCATGGCCGATGTCGACCACCTGCAGCAGCGGCAATACCCGTGTCCCCACGCCGCGATGTCACCTAACTCGATGGCGCAGCACCTGGCGGCGATCGTTTCTGCAGAATAGCATATTCTGGATTATAGCAATCTCGATCATGCGACCGTACGGCTGAGCACGGTCTCGGTCTGAGATGCCTGCGTCGACAAAATATGTAATTTATGTATTTTGCCCGCAGCAGGAGATTATCACGGTTTCTTTCACCGTAGCCGATCTGCAGCGCAAGGCCGCCGATGTCCAGAAGGCAGCCATGCGCTCACCAGTCTATCTTACCTATCATGACAAGCCGAGGTTCGTTGCTTTCCGTGGAAGATTTCGCCGCTTTAGGTGGCATCACCATCAAGATCACTCCCGAGTCACTGCCCGAGAGTGTTGTCGAACGCCTTCAGGTGCTGGCAGACCAAAACGAGCCTATCGAACTTGAGTTTGAAGGCGGCCTCGCTGACGAGATCAGGTAGTGGCTGGGGTTCCTACCCGGTACCTGGGCTAGTTTTTCGATACGACTATCCCGCACACACGAGGCTTCCGCGCGCGTCGAGAATGGCAAGAAACGACCTGCGTGCGTTCTTCTCGAGCTCGAACCCGGCAAACTCATCGAAGGCGCCAAAATCATCGATGAGGTCTCCGGATAGACCAGCGTCGATTTCACTGCCCGTGGCGGGGAGGTTTTGATCCTGCTGATCCAGACGGATCCGCCCGGCCCCGACCAAGTGGGCGCGAAACTTTCCATCGAAACGAAGCAGCTGATCGGTCTGAGGACAACGGAGGAGTCCTACGTCATCCTCTCCGAGTTCAACATCGACGTTTAGCCCAACGCCGACATCCCCCACCGGGCAGTTCGCATACCCCGGGAAAATACCCGGACCACTTCTTTCCGCTATCGCGGTCATCGGTCGATTGACAGTGTGCCACGTTGCCCCACGCCGTCCTCGGTGGCCGCGGCTGCTGTTCCCGACGGCACGGTTTGATTGGACGAGAACCGCAACAATCGCAGCGCGTTGGCGGTCACCAGAACCGTCGCGCCGGTATCAGCCAGTATTGCCATCCAGAGTGTTGTCGTGCCCGTCAGGGTGGTTACCAAGAAGATCGCCTTCAGGCCGAGCGCGATTGCAATATTTTGCCAGATGTTGCCCATCGTGGACCGTGACAGGGCGATGGTTTCCGCCACGCCCGAGACCCGGTTCTTCAACAGCGCGACATCGGCGGTTTCGAGCGCGACGTCGGTGCCGCCGCCAATGGCAATGCCTACCGACGCGGCGGCAAGTGCCGGCGCATCGTTGATGCCGTCGCCCACCATGGCGACCCCGCCTGCCTTTCGCAGATTGCCGATCTCATCCAGCTTGGCGTCGGGCATGAGCTCGGATTTCGCCGTAATGCCGAGCGTTCCGGCGATGGCCGCAGCCGTGCGCGCATTGTCCCCCGTCAACATGACACTGCGCAAGCCCAGCGCCGATAGCGACGCAATGCCGGAAACGGCATCCTCGCGTGGTTCGTCACGCAAGGCGATAAAGCCAAGCAGTGCTTTTGCTGCAAGAACGACAACGACCGTCTTACCCTCGTCCTCCAGAGATTTCATCCTTTGCGCGATATCGACGGGGATTGTCATCTGTTCAGCGGCGTACCGGGGCGAGCCAACAGAGACAAAACCTTCCTTGAGCCGCGCGGTTACGGCCTTGCCCGGGATGGCCTGGCTGCCGCCGAATACACGGGGAATGTCCAGCGATTTTTGTTCGGCCGCTGCGGTGATGGCGCTACCTAGTGGGTGACTGGAGCCGGCTTCGACAGCAGCGGCGCGGGCCAGTAGGTCCGCGTCATCTCCCGAGATGGCAACGATATCGGTAACCTTGGGGCGGCCCTCTGTCAGGGTGCCGGTTTTGTCAAAGGCAATTGTCTTGACGCGCCCAAGCTCTTCGAGTGCCGCACCACCTTTGATGAGCAGTCCCCGGCGGGCCCCTGCCGCCAAGCCCGAGGCAATTGCGGCAGGGGTCGAGATCACCAATGCGCATGGGCAGGCGATGAGCAGGACGGCCAGGCCGCGATAGATCCATGTTGACCATTCCGCCCCGAACAGGAGAGGTGGGATCACCATTATCAGAGCAGACACCACCATGGCCGCAGGGGTGTAGTAGCGGCTGAAACGATCGATGAATCTCGCTGTTGGCGCCTTGGCACCCTGCGCCTCCTCCACAAGATGCACGATGCGAGCGATCGTGTTGTCCTGAGCGGTGCGTGTGATCCTGACGCGGAGAAGCGTGTTCGCATTCACACTGCCTGCGAATACAGCGGCGCCTTCCTCTTTGAGCACGGGCACCGATTCACCGGTGACGGGCGATTCATCGACTTCGGATATTCCATCAATGACCTCGCCATCGGATGGAATGCGATCACCGGGCCGCACGATGGCGATGTCGCCAATCTCAAGATCCGAGGCAGAGATCTCCAGAACAGAGCCATCCCGCTCGACACGGGCACGGCGCGGTATAAGATCGATCAACGATTTGATGCCGGCCCGAGCCCGTTGTGCCGCAAAGGACTCCAAAAGCTCACCGACCGAAAACAGGA
Organism: Pelagibacterium luteolum; assembly: GCF_900100665.1. Classification (GTDB taxonomy): domain Bacteria; phylum Pseudomonadota; class Alphaproteobacteria; order Rhizobiales; family Devosiaceae; genus Pelagibacterium; species Pelagibacterium luteolum. The sequence continues at coordinate 17,972 of NZ_FNCS01000021.1, read as the reverse complement.
AGATGACCACCAGCGCCTCGGCGCCCTCACCGATTACCAAGGCCCCCAGGGCCGCGACGGTCATCAAGGTCTCGATTGAAAACGGCGTTCCGTGGCGTGTACCGGAAAATGCGCGGCTGCCGATCGGCACCAGACCAACAACGGCAGCAATCGCAAAAGCCCATTCCCCAATGGCGGGAACCAAAAACGCTATGGCGAATGCCAGAGCCAGAAGAAAACCGGTTAATGCAGCAAATCTGGCGTTGCGCGCCCTCCACCAAGGCTTTTCCGCTGCCCGGTCCTCGATGGCAACGGTGGCGCCATCGTCCCTTGCGTGCGGAACATAGCCCAGAGAGCGAATGGTATCCTCGACTTTGCGACGCGTGGTCTGCCGCTCATCGAGTTGGAGCGTCACGGAACCTGCGGTGTGATTGACCGAAATCTCTTCGGTCCCGGACAGCCGGCTCAGCGCAGTCTCGATCTTGAGCGCGCACGAGCCACAATCCATACCATCGACGCGGAGCTTGAGGGGTTCAGTTTTCGCGGTCATGGCCATTCCTTTCGCTGGGGACCGCGTCTTGTTTAAATGCTCTAGCCGCTATAGGGTCAAGAGAAGTACTTGTATTATTGCAATGGGTTTTCGCTAGGTGATGCCATGGCGAACGTCGCCGCCCCAGTCATCTTGTTCGGCCCCCGAAAAGTGCAGTAGCATCAAGGAGACCTCAATGAGCTTCCCAATTGGTGAGTTGTCCAAACGCACGGGCACCAAGGTGCCAACCATCAGATATTATGAATCAATTGGATTACTGCCAGAACCGTTGCGAACCGAGGGAAATCAGCGGCGTTACGATCGGGGCCATCTTGACCGATTGAGTTTCATCCGGCACGCACGATCCTTGGGGTTTGAAGTTTCTGATATTCGCGAACTGCTTGCCATGGCGGAACGGCCACAGGATTCCTGTCATCAGGCCGACAGTATCGCCCGCGGTCACCTGGTAAAGGTTGAACGTCGGATCGAGCAACTGGAGACCTTGCGACATGAATTGCAGCGCATGGTCAACGAATGTGATCACGGTCGCATCTGCGACTGCCGCATCATCGAGGTTCTGGCCGACCACGATCATTGCGAGACGGAACACAGCTACCCCGCCCATTTCGAGGCTGTCGGATCAAGCCAATAGAATTCCGCTTGGCGGTACCGCGGCACCGTTATCCGACTTGGACAGATTGGCCACCAAAGGGCCTGCCCTGAGAGATGCTGCCGCAGGTGTACTCACACATTTCAGTTTCAAAGCAACCTATTCATGAAATCCAAAGACTTAGTCCCTTAGTTAAATTTATTACTTGAGGGCCTCATCATGCAGCATCAGAACTACATCCATGTCGATCACACCCATTTTTTATCGGGGACACTCATCTGGGGCATACTGGAATCCTCGATATGGCGATGCGCCCTTACAACGACATCGCTCAGCACGACCGGGACCTCGTCGCAAATTGGAATAGCGTTGTTAAGCCCACGGATACGGTTTGGCATCTTGGGGACTTTGCATGGGATAAGCTGCCGACAATCGACGCCGGTGCAATTTTTAAGAAGCTAAACGGCATTAAGCGGCTCGTGATCGGCAACCATGACACCGAGGACGTTCAGAAATTCGGTTGGGCCAGCACGCATGATATGGTGATCCTCAAGGCCAACGGTGCTGACTTGGTACTCTTCCACTATCCGCTTCGGGAATGGCCCGGTTTCTATAGTGGAGCCCTGCACTTCCATGGACACACGCACGACAATCTCCCGTCCGGGTTCAGGCAAATGAACCCCGTCAGCGCCGGTGTACAGGATGCGGGTGTTGTCGGTGAGAAGGCTCTCGACGTCGATCGTGGTCTGCGGCCTCAATTCCGTATCGTTTAGACTGGGAAAACCGAACGTGTTGAGCGCCGGCAGCAGAGCCTTCAGTCGGTCGTCAAAGTCTCCCTGCATTGCCTTTTCCAGATCGGCGACAGAGGCTTTGAGTCCGTCTGCGATCTGCTGATCATCGGTCGATGCGGTGAGCGCGTTGGCCGTCTTGAATAGCTTGTTAAGCAGCTTCCCAATGACGTCGGTGTCGCCCCGTTTACCCACATCAAGCGTGCGCTGGGCTTTCACGAACCCAGGGCTGATAAGGTTATTGAGTTCGGTGGTTTTCTCGAAGGTCCTGCGGTTAGTATGGTCGGTCGGGTCGATCGCGAAGATCTTGATCGAGTATGCTTTGGGTATGGCCTCACCAAGATGTCGAAACAAGGCTTCTGTGGCATTCTCAGCGTCGACCGGTTCCGGCGCATCAAGTAACGCGCCCAGAGTCTTGAGGGATGCGGAAAATTCGATGCGTGCGATTGCCGTCGTGCAGCCCGGCTCAAGGTCGATAACGAATGGCGACAATGGCCCGAGGTCATCGGTGTCGGCGCCGTAACCGAACGTCAGGGTCAGGGCAATGACAGGCAGTTCGGCGAGGACCTTCTCGGGTGGCTCCTCGCCACTGTCGCGCAAAGCCTTGGCAGCCAGGAACTTCGGCCGGATCGTCGCTGAGAAATCCTCAAGGCGGAAGCGCCCAGTTTGCTCACCAAGGAAACGATCGAAGACTTCTGTCAGGGAAGTCTTGCCGCTGTTATTCCTGCCGACGACCACGGTCGCGGTTTCTTCAATCGCGATCGCAACATTTTCGAGGAGTCGAAAACCTTCGACCTGAACATCCACCAGCTTGATCATGAGCCTCCCTATTCGGAGAACCATACCCCGTCGGTCAACTCCCAACTAGTGCGTGGCGGCAGGGAAGCGTTTCAATCCACGGAAAAGTGCGCGGAATTTGCGACCTACTCTTGTTTGCAACAGATCGCTCTACGTGCAACTACGACCTCCGGCTAGCAGGCCAGAAACGTCAGCTTCCAGGAGCTGCTGCGCTTGGTCCCGGCGGCTGAGATGGGGCGCGCATTGCCGGCGACGGGACTTTGTGCTTTCTACAGTCCTCTTGAAGCTTCACGCTCATCTCTCCGCCGGCAGGAACAACCCATTCTCAAAGGGAAGCACCATGCGCTGGAGTAGCGACCGCCTCCATGCGAGCGCGCCGCCCGTGCCATAGACCTGCCGACTACGGCGATGACCGAAAAATATCTCCCGCATTTCGCCGTCAATGCCAGCTTCCTTCATACGATCTTCGAATGAGTGCCGAATGCTGTAGAGAGTGTGTCTTTGCGACGGAACAAGGTTGTTCTCGCGCAAATACTTGTTAATCGCGGCACAGGCCGCCTCTTCTTTTTCCCGGTATCGTGAAAAGCCATTGGGGAATTTCTGGAACGCCAACAGGGCAACGCCGACGAGTGGGATTTCGCGGGTGGAGGCCTGCGTCTTGAGTTCCCGCGGCGCTTCTGGATCATCACGCTCAACGAAGCTGATGTGAGGAACCTCAGCATCGAGATGGATATTGCTCGCGTCGAGATTGCATGTCTCACTTGGTCGCGCGCCCGTTTCAACCGTAGCCAGCAAAATGGCCCGCGCCTCCTCATTCAGCCCCTTGAGCGCATCGGCTTTCAGAATTTTGTCGCGGAGCCATGACGTCGGAAACGGGGGGCGCTTGCCCTTTTTTCGCTCTTCAAAGCTCAAACCGGCAAAGGGATTGAGCGTGTTCTCTTCGCCCATAAAAGCGTGGTACTCGCGAAAGATCTTGCGCAACTCACCAATCTGCCGATTACCCGACGAAGCAGTATGAGTAGGCTTCTTGCCCGCCTCGGGCGGCGCAATTCGAGCAAGCCAATGGCGGTAAAATTTGTGCGCGTCGTCTCGTGTGATGAGCGTGATCGGCTTGTCGCCAGCGATTTCGATAAAGTTGCGCACGGCGCGCTCCGGGATCACCCGCCATTTGCGTTTCTGCTGGGCGGATTTGGTGACAAGCTGGGACGCCGCAATGTCCTCTATATAGACCTTGAGCGCCTCACTTATCGGGATTGCGGGCGTCGGCTCACCTCCGAGCACTGCGGTTTCGACGGCATGCGATGTCCGCAGATCCAGAATGGCTTCCATCCTTTCTGCCAGTTCCTGCCAACTCGCTCTGGCCTCGAGTTCCGCAGCCGGGCGATAAGTGAACCCCAGCGCGGCTGCTCGACGCACCGCCGCCTTGTGCCGCTTCAGGGCAGCGGATTCCTCCTCATTACACAGAATCGAAGCCCAGAGATCGTTGTCTGCCTTCTCGAGCGCATCGCGCATCACTCGTGCAACAGCAAGATCGTGGGTCTTGAGGGATGTGCGGATGACTGGCGCCCGCCTGTCGTCTTCGGCAACCATCGTCGGGACCCGGCGAACATACTGCCAGCGATCCCCACGCCGCTGCAGAAACCGGTCGAGCTGAGACCCCTTTGCCATGCCAATTCACTCCAAAGTATCACACTTTCGAAGCAAAATGTGTCACGGATTCGGCCATGTAGCAATGGACATAGCGTCTGATGCGCCGATTTTACCGGGAATTTCAAACAATTGGCGAAAATGAAGGAGAGGGAAATGGAGCGGGTGAAGGGAATCGAACCCTCGTCGTAAGCTTGGAAGGCTTCTGCTCTACCATTGAGCTACACCCGCCCAAGGGTGTCTCGCTACTCTGTCTGTCCCGTGCCCTGCGGGCAAGCACGATTTTGGTGGAGGGGGCTGGATTCGAACCAGCGTACGCTAAGCGGTCAGATTTACAGTCTGATGGATTTAACCACTCTCCCACCCCTCCCCAATCGTGACATCGGCGAAGCGAAGTGTCTGAGATGGCCCTGAATGACCCTGACCATCACGGGCCGGTTTATGCTTAGTGCGCCTTGATGTGTCAACAGCTATCGCAAGGAAATTTCGTGTCTTTCCCAAATGAGCTTCATGCTTGCCGAATTTGCGCTTAACCGCTACGGCATTGAGCCATGAGCAAGAACAAGTTCCCGCCAAAGAAGCGCCCGGTCGTCGATCCCAATGAGGGGCCGGTCTATCTCTATGGCCTGCACACCGTGCGTGCAGCACTGGATAACCCTCGGCGCAAGAAGCGCAAGCTTCTGGCGACGCCCAACGGGCTTAACAGGCTGATCGAGGACGGCCCGCGGCCGAGCCTTCCGATTGAAGACAAGACACCGCGCGAGCTCGACGCCATTCTCGGCACCGATGCCGTACATCAGGGCGTTGCGCTGGAAGTGGACCCCGTCGACCGCTGGCGGCTCAAGGATGTCGGCAAGCTCGACCTGGTCATCGTGCTCGATCAGGTAACCGATCCGCACAATGTGGGCGCCATCTTGCGGACCGCTTGCGCGTTTGGCGCAGATGCGGTGATCACCACGGCCCGCTACGCGCCCCGCGAGACAGGCGTCCTCGCCAAATCTGCGTCTGGCGCGCTCGACCAGATCCCTTTGGTGGAGGTCCGCAATCTTGGCGATACGCTTGAGGAGCTGAAGTCTCGGGGCATGACGTGCCTTGGCTTTGATTCGGAAGCGGATGGATTGCTCAGGGCGCGCCCCGCTGGAGAAAAGCTGGCGATTGTGCTCGGTGCCGAGGGCAAAGGTTTGCGCCAGAAGACACGATCGCTGTGCGACGAGATGGTCCGTCTGGATATGCCCGGGCCTATCAAGTCGCTCAACGTGTCGAACGCAGCAGCGATCGCGCTATTCGCAGCGACGTCCGGCTAAGGCATATCTGTCCCATTTGCAGCAGTGACCAACGGCTGATCGAACACCGATCCGCCGGACGAGCGGAGCGTAACAACGCTATAGCCCCTTGCCTGGAGCGCAGTCAGAAATTCCGGCAGCAAGGCGGCGGTGCGGGCATGGATGTCGTGGAACAACACGATGCCCGAACCGCGCGCGTCGAGGCGTTCGAGGGTGCGATCAAGGACAATCTCAGGTGAATCGGGGAAGTAGTCCTTAGAATCCACATCGACGTCGAGAACGATGAAATTGGCATCGATGGCTGAAGTCCGGATCAGTCCTGTCTCCGAAAGATAAGGAAAACGAAAGAACCGCGATGGCGTGAGGTGCACCGGCGCTAGCGCCGCGGCAACCGCCTGTTGTCCCGCATAGATTTCGGCCATCGCAGCGGAGAAGCTGACCGTCGAAAGGTCCACATGATCGTAGGTGTGCGTACCGATACTGTGCCCGCGCTCTGCCGCGAGGCGAACAAGGTCGGGATGGCGCTCAGCGGCGGAGCCGAGGACCAGGAATGTCGCCTTAACCCCGAAACGGTCGAGCGTGGCGACGATGAGCTCCGTCCGGCCCGGGCGCGGCCCATCGTCGAACGTCAAAATAACCTCGTCCGGGCGCAAGACCAGCTCCGATGGCTCAGCGATCGTAAGCGTGCGTCCGGCAAGTCCAGATGAAAACAACATGTCGGGCATCGGCTGGCTCCGGCTGGTAACAGGCGCGCGCGCCGCGATGGACTGGGTCACCATCGGGTCGACGGGCGCGAAAGCAGAGAGATTTCCTTCGCTGGCCGGCGGCGTGGCGCACGCTGACAGCCCCAAGGACAAAACCGCCGCAACACACACAAAGCGCAACACCGTACACGCCGCCCTTCCCCTTAAATCAGGCGGAATGGTCACGCGATTATGGTTAATAACCCGTATGTATTAGGCAGCTTTATTCTTAACGAGCTGTTACTGGGCGGCCCGCTTGGCGCGCTGGATGACAGCATCGAACGCTTGAAGGAAGGCCGAACGGTCGCGGGGCGAAAATGCGGCGTTGTAGCCTTTGCTTTCGCCTGTCTCGCGCAAATGCTGGTTCAGTTCGCGCATGGCCAGTGCCATACCGATCGAGCTTTCAGTGAAAGGCTTGCCGGTGGGGCCCATCACATGCGCGCCCTTGGCCAGCGCGCGGCCGGCCAAGGGAATGTCGGATGTGATGACGATATCGTTGGCGTTTGCGTGCTCGACGATCCAATCGTCGGCCGCGTCTGCACCCTGTGGGACCATCACATTGCGGATCATCGGATCGCGCGATGGGCGCAATCCGAAATTGGCGACGAACGTGACAGCTATTCCATGCCGCTCGGCAACACGAACGACCTCGTCCTTGACCGGGCAGGCATCGGCATCGACGTAGATATCCACCATTCAGAAGAGAACCACCGAGCGGATAGATTCGCCCGAGCGCATCAACTCAAAGCCCTTGTTGATGTCTTCGAGGCGCATGGTGTGGGTAATCATGGGATCGATTTCGATCTTGCCCGACATGTACCAATCTACGATTTTCGGCACGTCGGTACGCCCGCGAGCGCCCCCGAAGGCTGTGCCCATCCATTGGCGCCCGGTGACGAGCTGGAACGGTCGAGTGGATATCTCCTGTCCAGCCGCTGCAACGCCGATCACCACGGATTTGCCCCAGCCGCGATGGCTTGCTTCGAGGGCCTGGCGCATTACGGTGACATTGCCTGTGCAATCGAAGGTGTAATCGACGCCGCCGATCTGATCGGCCCCGCGCTTGGTCATGTTGACGAGATGGGAAACGATGTCGCCGTCGATTTCGCGCGGGTTGACGAAATGGGTCATACCGAAGCGCTCGCCCCATTCCTTCTTGTCGTTGTTGATATCGACGCCGATGATCATGTCGGCCCCGGCCATGCGCAGGCCCTGAATCACATTAAGCCCGATACCGCCAAGGCCAAAAACGGCTGCGGTCGACCCCTGATCGACCTTAGCGGTATTGATCACCGCGCCGACCCCGGTCGTAACACCGCAGCCGACGTAGCAAATCTTGTCGAACGGCGCATCGGGATCGATCTTGGCAACTGCGATCTCGGGCATGACGGTGTAGTTGGAAAAGGTCGAGCAGCCCATGTAATGGAATATCGGCTTGCCCTTATATGAGAACCGACTTGTGCCATCGGGCATCAGCCCCTGCCCTTGCGTGGAGCGGATTGCCGTACAGAGATTGGTTTTGCGCGAAAGGCAGGACGGGCACTCGCGGCACTCGGGGGTATAGAGCGGGATGACGTGATCCCCGACCTTGACGCTGGTTACGCCGGGCCCGACCTCAACAACGACCCCAGCACCCTCGTGGCCGAGGATGGACGGAAACAGACCTTCGGGATCTGCACCAGACAGGGTGAAGTCGTCGGTATGACAAATGCCGGTGGCCTTGATTTCAACCAGCACCTCTCCCGCCTTAGGGCCCTCAAGGTCGACTTCGACAATCTCGAGGGGTTTTCCGGCTTCGAAAGCAACTGCGGCGCGGGTTTTCATGGACTGCCTCACTGGTCTGATTTGGGGGGGAAACTGGCACACCGGTAGCGGGCAGGCAATTGCTGATAGTCAAACAAGCCACTCAGGCTGTGCGCTATCTTGCGCCGTGACCAGACCGGCGGCAAGCCGCTGGACGGACGGAAGGCGCAGCAGGGCCCGCGCGATCACTTCGCGCACCAGCAGCATGGCGTGACCAGTGGCCTGCGCTTGTCGCGATTGGCGATCGACCTGCCCCATGATCCGCTGAGCCGCCGGTCGTCGCATCGCTTCGTAGCGATCGAGAGCATCGATGCTGGCGAGCCAGGCAAACGTCGCTGCATCCTCAATGCCCCCGTTCATGCCGCGCGCTCCTGCCGGTGAATGAACATGCGCACTATCGCCAGCCAAAAATACATTCGAAGCCGCAAAGCAGGCGGCAAGCCGATGGGCGATGCGGAACTGGGAACGCCAGAAAACTTTACCGATCGTGACGCCATCAGGCAGTGCCGGATCAAGGGTCTCTCCTGGTACCACAAGTCGCCAGACGCCCCGCGTCACAGGCAAGACGAAGAGATTGCCGCGACCGGAAAACGAGAAGCAAACTTCGTCCGGCGGGTATGGCCAATCGACTTCGGCATCCATAAGGGACCACTTATGCTCATAGGCTTGTCCCTCGAATGCGATCCCGGCATCCGCGCGGACGGCAGAGTTGACCCCGTCGCACCCAAGCAGACGCGAGCAAGCGACGGTTTCCTGTCCCGTCTGGCTCTCAAGGACGGCAATTGGCGCGGCGGCGGACCCGCCATTGCGGACAAAGTGGATATTGCGCTCCACGCGGACTCCACGATCTGCCAGGGCCTGTTCGAGAAGTGCTTCGGTTCGCGATTGCGGTAGAGCGAGCATGAACGGGTAGCGATGCTCCACAGCGGAAAATTTCACTGTGCCCACCGATTGCCCGCGCGAGATCAGTCGCGCACGATTGATCTTGATGCCTTCGTCGAGAATGCGCGGTGTAACGCCAGCGGGTTCCAGAATGTCCAGCGTTCGCGGATTGATTCCGATCGCACGGGATTCCGCCGATGGCGCGGAGCGGCTCTCAACGATCCTGACTGCCAGGCCCCGCCGCACCAGCTCCAGCGCAGCCGTCATACCGACCGGTCCGGCGCCCACCACAAGAACGTCAATCATCGCATATGCCACCTGCGCAATGCAGCGGGCAGTTTTATCCACTGGGCGGGCCCGGACAAGCCGGAGCGCGCCCAGTGCTTAATTAAATCCTCATGGCTCCCGGCCCCGGCGTGGCGCCTGGCGGGCACTTGCCCATGATGATCATGCCCAGAACCTCGTCCTTGGTGACGTCAGACGTCTTTGCCGTGCCAACGACCTGGCCGTTCTTCATGACGCAAACGCGATCCGCCAGATCGAAGACGTCATGGATGTCGTGACTGATCAGAAAGATGCCAATACCTTCTGACTTGAGTTGCTTGATAAGATCGCCGACCTGCGCAGTCTCTTGCGGTCCAAGCGCTGCCGTTGGCTCGTCCATGATGAGGATGCGGGCGTTAAAAAGAATGGCGCGCGCAATGGCCACAGACTGGCGTTGACCGCCCGAGAGCGCCTTAACCGGCTCCTTGAAGCGCCGGAAGTTAGGGTTCAACCGCCCCATCACTTCGCGGGCCTTGGCTTCCATCGCGACATCGTCGAGTGTGCCAAGGGCAGTTGTCAGTTCGCGTCCGAGGAAGAGATTGGCAGCGGCGTCCACGTTGTCGGCGACGGCGAGGGTCTGGTAGATCGTTTCGATCCCATAGGCTTTGGCGTCGCGCGGATTATTGATGGTCGCATCCTGCCCGTCGATGCGGATTTCGCCCGAGTCGCGCTTGTAGGCACCGGAGAGGATCTTAATCAACGTCGACTTGCCTGCACCATTGTGCCCGAGGAGGCCGACGACTTCGCCCGGATACAGGTCGATCGAAGCACCGTCCACGGCACGAATGCCGCCGAACGCGATGGAGATGTCCTCGAGTTCGACCAGTGGAGTTGTGATCTGTTGGTTCATCACGAGAAATCCTTACTGCGCCCGATTGCGATAGAGCGTGTCGAGCCAGACGGCAAAGACCAGCACAATGCCAACGACGATGGATTGCAGCGGGCTGTCGAGCCCCATGAGGACCATGCCAGACTGTAGCGACTGCATGACAAGCGCGCCGATCATCGCCCCGACGATGGTTCCGACACCGCCAGACAGAGAGGTGCCTCCGATCACGGCGGCGGCAATGACGAACAACTCGTCAAGCGTACCCATCGCGTTCGTCGATGCGTTAAGCCGGGCCGAAGAGATCGACGCCGCTATAGCGACGAGCGCACCCATCAGCATGAAGATCTTGACCGTGACCCAGCGCGTGTTGATACCTGCGAGTTCAGCCGCTTCGGGGTTACCACCCATGGCGAACACATAGCGCCCGAAACGTGTGCGGGTTGCCACGAAAGTCATGATCACGCCGACGGCGATGGCAACGAGAACGGGGATGGCAATGCCGTGCGATATAAACAGCCCCCCCTCCGGCACGGGGATACCATTGGCCTGAGCATAGGTTTCGGCGATGCGGACGGGCCAAGGATAGGCATTGAAAACGAGGACCGCACCGATAACGACGCCAAAGCCCAGTGCAGCCAGTATGGCCTCGGCCCAAACCGGCCTCTGTGGGAAGTTGAACCGGCGGCGCTGGCGGCGGGAATAGAGCAGATAAACGGCGATCGCGATACAAGCGACCCCGGCCAGAAGCCAGCTGATCGTATAGCCCACAGCCCCGCCGGGCCCACCGCCAAGGAGGCGGAAATTGACGTCCAGCGGCGCTACGGTGCGCCCTGAAGTGGCCCACCATGCCGCGCCGCGCCAAACAAGCATGCCACCAAGCGTGACAATGAAGGCAGGCACCTTGAGATAGGCGATGATAACACCTTGCATACCACCGATAAGAATCCCGAGGATCAGGCCATAGGCAAGCGTCAGCATCCAGATGGCGGGATGACCGAACCCGAGCATGCCGGGCAGAATCTCAGCCTGCATGACGCCCATGAGCATCGCAATGAAACCGAGCATCGAGCCGACCGAAAGGTCGATATTGCGCGTCACGATCACGAGGACCATGCCCGTGGCCATGATCGACACCGACGCGGTCTGGACCGAGAGGTTCCAGAGATTGCGCGGCGTCAGAAAGAGACCGCCGGACAGGAAGTGAAATCCGATCCAGATCAGGGCAAGTGCCCCGACCATACCCAGAAGGCGTGTATCGAGCTCGGTGGCCGACATGAATCGCCGGATGGGTGTTCCGACGACCAGCGTCGGTGAATTGCTATTGGAAATGGCGTTCTCTTCGGCCATCGCTCCCCCCAGAGGGTTGGTTTCCTCGCGGAAACAGGTCGCGGCGCCACAAGAGCGCCGCGACGGATTTCATGTGTTGGACCAGCGATCAATCGCAGGCAGCGACAGTACCGGCCGCGACACCCTGACAGACGACGTCCTGGGTCACCCAACCAGCGTCGATGACGACGTCGAGATTGTCCTGGGTGATCGCCACCGGCGCGAGGAAGAGCGAGCTCATCTCCACACCATTCGGCCCGCCGTTGAAGGTCACCGAACCTTCGACATCGGCCAGTGCCGTGCCACCAGCCAGCTCGACCGCGATGCGGGCTGCGTTGGCGCCCAGCTCACGGCTGTCTTTCCAGACCGAAACGGTCTGGGTGCCGAGAGCGATACGGTTAAGCGCAGCGTGGTCGCCATCTTGCCCCGATACCGGTACCGAGCCATCTAGCCCCTGCGCCGCGAGGGCAGCGATAGCGCCGCCGGCGGTGCCGTCATTGGAGGCGACGACAGCGTCGACTTCGTTGTTGTTGGCGGTCAGGAACTGCTCCATGTTCGCCTGGGCATTCTCGGGCAGCCATCCATCGGTATAGGCTTCTCCGACATTGACGATATCGCCCGCGTCGATCGCGGGTTGGAGCACTTTCATCTGACCGGCAAACAGGAAGTCCGCGTTAGGATCGGTGCTCGAGCCCTTGATGAAGACATAGTTGCCGGTCGGCGCTACGGCCTGGACTTCGCGGGCCTGAATGCGGCCAACTTCCTGATTGTCGAAGGTGATGTAGAACGCATCGGGATTTTCGATCAGGCGGTCATAGCCGATCACTGGAATACCTTCAGCCACCGCGGCGGAAATAGCCGGCTGGATGGCGTCGGAATCCTGAGCCAGAACGATGAGCGCATCAGCACCCTGAGCGATAAGACTTTCGATATCCGTTAGCTGCTTGGAGGCCGACGATTGGGCGTCTGCCGAAATGTAGCTGGCGCCTAGCTCTTCGAGAGCGGCCTGGATGGCAGCTTCGTCAGTACGCCAGCGCTCTTCCTGGAAGTTGGACCAGGACACGCCCACCGTGATGTCCTGCGCAAACGCGCCACCGGCCGCGCCGAACAGAACAGTCGTGCCCAAAAGGGCCGCTGCTAAGGTCTTCATGATTTCCTCCCGCGGGATTGGACCCGCAAAAACCGTAAGGGTTGATATTGCCTCCTGGCGGAGCCGACTTGGTGCTCCAGCTCCGCCCCAGGGATATTTTTCAATACCCAAAAAAATAATTGGCACGCGGCGCAACGTGTGTCAACGTCCAATCGCCGGGATGCGAAAAGGGCGTGCAAAGCCCTGCGAACCAACGCATGAAGACCGCGAGCAACTGGCAAGATTGGGAGGCCACCGTGGCGCAAGGCGTTGCGGATACAGAAATGATCCGGCGACAGAACCGGCAGCTTGTGCTCGACGCCCTGCGGCGTGGCGGGCCGGCTTCACGCAGCCAGGTCGCGACGGCGACGGGCCTCTCGAATGCCTCGCTGACGGCCATCGCATCAGACCTCGTATCCGAAGGCATATTGGCCGAACTCGCCGAGGCGCCCTCCGAAGCGAAGGGCCGCGGCCGCCCGGCCGTCATCATGGCTCACCGCCGTGAGGCAGGTTATGTGCTGCTCATCGAAATCGACGTTAACCGCTGCCGCATGTCGCTGCTCGACTATTCGGGTGTGCTGGTGGATCGCGTCGAATCGGCTGTCGGACCTACCCTGTTTTACGAGACACCTCCCGCCACCTATTTCATCGAACGCATCGGCGTGATGCTGGAGCGCAATCAAGAAGTGGCGCCGGCTATCCACAGCGTCTCCATTTCCCTGCAGGGGATTCTCGACGCAGAAGGCGCCGGCCTCAAATGGTCTCCGCTGTCACGACTGGCCGGACACGACCTCGCAGGCCCTATCCGCGCCCAGCTGGGGCTCGACGCCCTGCTCTACAAACGCGGACGCCTGATGGCCGACGGCATGCGTTGGCTCGATGCGCGTCTGGCCAACGCAGTGTTCTCGACGATCTATATCGGATCGACCATTGGGATGGGACTTACTTGGCCGGCGGTGCTCAACGCCGAGACCGATGTCGGCACCGAGTTCGGCCATCTGATCCATATTCCCGGCGGGGCGCTGTGCCGATGCGGCGCTCGCGGATGTATAGAGGCCTATGCTGCCGACTATGCGGTATTGCGCTCGGCCTATTCCGTTCCCGAACACGCAACCCCCGCCAGTGCCGTGCCACCTGCCGACTATCAGCAGATCATCGCGCGTGCCCGCCACGGTGATCGCAACGCGCTACGGGCATTTACACTGGCTGGTGAAGCAATCGGAGCCGGGATTGGCCGGCTGATCTCACTGTTTGATATCGACAACATTGTCGTGCTCGGCCCAGCAACGGCGGCGTTCGACCTCATGCAGCCCGGGATCGAGGACGCCATCGGGCATTCGCTGATGGGCAAAATGCGTGGCCTGCCGCCAATAGGACTGGTCGCCGATGCGGGTGAACCGATCTATCGTGGATTGAAGATGAAGGCTCTCACGAGCCTCGACCGCACTTTCGCGCACCGCACAGCTTCTATCCCGATCCGTCGGGTCGTCGAATAATGATGTGGGGTTCGAATGGTGCCGGCACCAGGACTTGAACCCGGGACCCTCTGATTACAAATCATGTTATTGGGGCTATTCAGGGTGGTCTATCATGCCTTCCAAACGAAGTTAAATGCCGTTAACTTCCTTTTCCTTATACTCTTTTTCGCGAAAGTACTTGCCCTGGCGCAATTCCTTTGATTTTCTGCCGGTCGCCCCAATGTCGCCCCAGTCGGGCAATCGGATAGGAATGTCGCCCCAGTGCCCGTAGTAATCACCGCCGCCACCGTCTCCGCTGCCCGCAAAGATGCCGTTCCAGGTGGCCGCCGATACGACATCGTTGATGCGCGAACACGTGGCCTTTCGCTACGCGTCTCCCCGAAAGGCATCCAATGGTCGTTCCGCTTCCAGGTGACCGGCAAGGACAAGCGTTTAGCTTTGGGATCTGTCGAGCTATGGACCATCGCAGAGGCCCGCTCCATTGTTGACCGCGGTCAAGAAATGCTGCGCGATCGGATCGGTATCCCGGATGAAGCGTGGCTCGATCGGATGCGTGTGGCCAAAGGCAAGGCTGCCGCGGTCACCCTGACGCAGCCGGAGGCCCCGGCCAGGGATCTATTCAAATGGGATTTTGAGAAGGGTCGTCAGGAATTCCTTGCGGACATCTCGCGTAGCCGATCGGTCGACACCCACCGGGATTACGTTTCCAAGCTTGGAAGGCCCGAAATCGAGAGCCTGGCGAAAAATCCATTGCCAAGGATAACGCGTCAGGATCTTGCATCCGCCATCGCCAAAATCCACCGATCCGGCAAGGAAGCTACGGCTGAAGGTGCTGCACGCGTGTTATCGAGTATGTGGTCATGGCTTGCCCGTGATGAAAACATCGGTCACTCAGGTGTCCAGCGTGGCGCCATGGCAGGGCTGAAAGCACCGGCACGCACACGCCGAGCATCTCGCCGTCAGGTTGATGACCCCACGCTTGAAGATCTCGGCCGCATCATCGCCATCGCCCGATCCGGCGCCATCGATGGCGGAATCGGCTGTGCCATCGAAATGCTGGTCTGGACCCTGCAGCGCAGGAGAGCTGTTGCTTCAGCCATGATCCAGGACTTTCGCCAGGCCAAATCCGGCGATGAGGGCCTATGGTACGTCTATGCAGACGACCGCAAGCGATCGGATGGCGAGGCGCACGTCATTCCTCTGCCACAGCCGGCATGGTCATGCTTCCAACGCGCCCTGGAGCTGACGCGCGGCACAGGATCGGAATACCTTTTCCCAGGCAGTCGGCCGCGGGCCAAGGGCATGGCGGTCACCCATATCCATCCCAGCACGCTCACCCACACCCTTAGCTATCTGCCTGGCGTGACATCGAGCCCGCATCACGTCCGGAAGATTTTTGGCACATACGGGGAAAGGATATTGGGGTTTTCACGGCCGACAACGAAGCTAATCCTTGACCATGCGGAGGGTGGGACGCGATCGGACGTGACGGGTCGGCATTACTCATTACATGACGGCACGCACGAAAAATGGCCGGTCATGCGGCGCTGGGTGTCAGCGGTCGAGACTGACGTGGAAGCTGCCATGCAGGCCCTGGAGCCGGTCGACGAGCTGAAGTCGGCGATATCGGCAGCGCGAAATAAAGAAGCCGCCTCGGCGGTCGAGACGGCTTAGGGGTGCAGCGCTGTCGAGCTAAGCGACGATCTGGGGCTGACGCTCTTTGCCGCGTGTCGCTAGCAGATCACGGGCTTCTCCAAGCATCCGACCTTCAAACGGCTCGAAGATTTTTGGCATGTGCCGCACGTTGACTGTGACACCCGACGCTTTCGCAGTCGCGCGGTCACCATCGTAAACAATTTCCGCTTGTGCTCCGGCAATGTCACCCACCTCGTCGAGAATAAACGCGGCCGCAAGATCCCCTGCGCTTTCAGCAAATGCAGCCCGCCAAGTGTCCTGCGTCGAGGACTGAATATTGACGAGATACGGCCGGACGGCACCATTCAAATTGCCGGCAAATGCATGCTGAATTGCATCGAGCTCTTCGATGTTCCGCTGCATTTGCAGACGCAGATCATTGCACAGGAGCCCAAGCTTGCGATCCATGGGTGGGCTGTCATGGTCGAGATCGAGCGTCGCGGTAATTGTGCTCGATGCGGCACCGATCGCACGGGCGAGCTTGCGCTGCCAGCCCTTCTCGGGCCCGCCATCGGGGGCACGGCCGAAAGCGATTGCGGCCAAGGCTTCAATGCGTGCGCGGCGGGTGTTTGAGAGTGTCTTTGTCATGATTATCGCTCCCTATTTTGCAACTCGAAGGCCGGCTACGGCAAGCTTTCGGATTTGTTTGATCTGCTCCCTCGTCGCAAAGAATTGCATTTTCGATTCATGCCCACGTTGGACACGGATTGCTTTCGCGTCGACGAGATACCAGTTCTCCGGCGTGCGCTCGAATCGATACTCGACGCTCTTTGCGCTGCGCTGCTCAGACGATGAGCCCGGCCCGGCTGGCCGGACCGTCAGCTTGAAGCCTGCGCGATCTTCGTGCGGCAGTTTGCGAGCGTTCATGCGTCCTTCAGCGCTGAGAACGGCTTCATAGAGTTTGTTGGCATCCACAGAAAAGGGCTCGATTTTGACGTTGATCTGCTCCACAGCCCTTCGGAATTCGTAGTCGGGAATGCTGTCGGCATGGTCGAAATAGATCAGGCCACTGAGATCGCCGACTTTAACTTTCTGATGGAGATGGGGGTTTGAAGGTGATTTGGTCATTAGGTACCCTCCATAGGGCTGGAGGGGGCCGAAGCCCCCGTTGTTAGATCTTGACCCAGCGACCGCCCGCAGCGGCCTTGCGTTCTTCGATGTCACGCAGATTGCGACGGCGATATTCTTCACAGCGAAGCGCAGCTGCTTCGTTGCCAAGATCGCGGGCAAAGGCTGCAGTCAGATCCCAGCAGTCGAGCTCTTCTACGTTTTCCCGCGCAGCATCATCGACTTCGAGCGGACCTCTGTACGGTCCTTTATGCCCCGTCTTCAGCCAGTAGCTCCTGAGATCGCGATCAGGGCGCGCGGCCTTGACTTCAAGCACAAAAGTCTCATCGGCATCAAAGAAGCGAACGAAAAGCACGCGGTTCATCGTCTTTGCGCCGGTGCAAAGCTCATAGCCAAGCCGCTCAGCTGCGGCTTCCGAAAAGCTGAAATTGTTGCTATTTGTGTTCTGCATTTCGATTTCCAATCCTGGGTTTTGAGATGTGAGAGAGGGGTTGGAGAGTGTCCGCTTTCCAACCCCCGTTTGATCAGTAGTACTCGCGCTCTTCTTCGTGCCGCTGGCGGGCTTCTGCATTCTCATTCAGCTGCTTGGCGACAAGCTCGATCACCTTGCCGACAGGCATGTCGTCCGCAATGCCCCACACACGCAGCTTCTCTTTGCGCCCGCCTTCGCGCTCGATATCAAACATCACGCTGTCTGTTGATTGCCGTTGAGATCTGACCCGGTATTGGAGTGAACCCCTGGGACTGGACCAGCGGGGAAGAAAAGCTGATACGCTCTGTGGGCCTTGAATGGAGAAGGTCCATGTCACCAAGAGGTCCCTACCGCCGTCACTCGATGCAGTTCAAGCTGCAGTTTTGCCAGGACATTCGCAATGGCGTCATCGGGCGCCGCGATGCGCAGCGCACTTATAGCGTTTCCGCCAATCTCATCCAGCTCTGGCTGTCCCAGTTCGATCGCGGCGAACTCAATCAGGAAGAAGCCGAAGCAAGCGTCGTCGCCGAATACGAGGGCCGCATTGCAGCTCTTGAGCGCAAGGTCGGGCAACTGACCATGGAACTGG
>NZ_FNCS01000028.1 GCF_900100665.1 Pelagibacterium luteolum | reverse complement strand
CGGCGTGCCGTTCTCGAACGCTTCCTCGTCGACGGTCGTATCGAGATCGACTCCAACATCGTCGAACGCGCCATCAGACCCCAGACCATTACGCGCAAGAACAGTCTCTTTGCCGGAAGTGACGGGGGCGGTCGCTCCTGGGCAACCATCGTGACACTGCTTACCACAGCCAAGATGAACGGAGTCGATCCTCACGCCTGGCTCACTCAGACCCTCGAGCGCATAGCCAATGGCTGGCTCAACAGCGACATCGACGCCCTCATGCCCTGGAACTATGCAGGCTGAACGGTCCTGCCTTCGCGCTTACCAACGACCAAGCTCTCGGACGAGCGCAAAATCTGGCTGATCGACGATAACAAGCGCCAAGTCCGATCGATCGCTTGCCACGTACGAAAAGGAGCCGCTCACCGCTCCTGACGAGCGGGCGCAGGCAGCTGCGGCGCGTTTTAGCCGCGTTTTTTGCGTTTGCCAGCGCCGTGTGCGATCTAAGGTGCGAGGCTGCTCTCGATTGCTCTGTTGAGCATCGGGCTTGCGGGATAGTGGCGGGCATATTGGGCGTCGCAAACACATCGATAGGATGACGCATGGACTTTAGCGAAATGCTATTTCAAGGATGGGAGGGCATAGCGCGTACAGTGCTCGTAGGCACACTTGCATATGTGACGCTGGTGCTGTTCCTCCGAGTCTCGGGCAAGCGAACTCTGGCCAAACTTAATGCATTTGATTTGGTGGTCACCGTTGCGCTCGGCTCCACTCTCTCTGCAATCCTATTGCAAGAATCGATTGCTCTGGCTGAAGGAGCCACGGCCTTCGCATTGCTTATTGCCCTACAATACGCCGTCACATTTGCTTCGGTCCGCTCCCGAGCATTCGCGAAGGCTATCCGGTCAGAGCCCACGCTACTCGCACGAGACGGGACGTTCTGCACGGAAATGATGAAAAAGCAGCGCGTCACCGAGGATGAGGCGCTGGGCGCAGTGCGCGCCGCGGGCGCCTCGAATATCGATGCCGTCGATTTTCTCATCCTAGAAAGTGACGGTACGTTGAGTGTAAAATTGAAGCCTTAGACCCCCATCGAAACCATAGTCAGCTTTGGATGGCTCGCAGCCAAACCCTACCCCTATGGAGGGTATCGTCTAAATCCCAAAGAGCCCATTGCTGGTCTGCGGGAGCGATCGTTCATCAAGGGCTATACGTCCCGTCACGCACGTAAATTGTTCTGCCTAACCCCTGGTCCACTGTCATGCTCTCGACAAAACGCAGTGATACCGCTCGAGCGTCGTCAGACGATCTGCTTGGCAAGCTGACGATCGTGAGTCGAGGGTCCTAATCAAGAGACTTGTGCTTTCGCCGCGTCAAACGGAAGGAAACACCATGTCCATCGAACAGCCAGTTGACCAGATTGTCACTTGCCCCGATTGCTTATCAGACAATGAAATTATCGGAAGCGACCTGCCCCCAACCACACACCGACCATTATGCCAGCGGTTCAAAAATTGGTTTTCTATGAGGTGAAGGCGCCAAAGGCGCTGATCGTGCAAAACGATGAGCGCACCTCCCGAAGCTCGGAAGGCGCGAATGGCCGAGCTTCGGGCTACAGTCCTATTACGGGCTGTCCCTTGAGCATTGTCTGAAGTGTCAATCGCGCTCGGATCGTCATGTTGCCCTTGCTAGCCCTTTGAGCGCGCAAGTCAAGTCGACTCCTGATGTGACCAGATGCCCGCTTTAAAGCGCTCCACCAGTCTGAACCGCGAGATGGCGCATGACCTCTAAGCATAAGCCCAAATAGGGGCACAATAGAGACTGGCGGAAACGGGGCGGTTCGGACTGCCGCGAGATGGGGGATGCTAAGTTGCTGACGTCACCGCCATGCCGGCAATTGCGCTATCAATACCCAACCGATAGGCATGTGCTGTATCGAAGACGTCGGCCAAACCTCCCTTTACGATGGCGACCGGCTGTGCGCCGCGACCCTGAGCATTACGATCATGACTTCCCAATCAACAAAATCGCCTCTCGATATCTCGCTGCACCAGCTCAAGATATTCACTGCAGTTGCAGACGCAGCTACACTGACCGAAGCTGCCAAGCAGTTGGGGATTGCCCAGCCATCTTTATCACAGCAACTCTCGCGGCTTGAAACACTTGTCGGCGCACGCCTGTTCAATCGTAGGCCGGGCGAAATGGAGCTGACCGAAGCCGGGCGGTATCTCCTGCCAAAGGCTGAACACATCTTACGCGGCATGCGCGATCTCGAAGACGGGCTGATGGAATATACCTTTGGCCGCCGGATGACGATCAGGTTGGCCGGCATCACCTCGGTGCTGCGCGTTCTTTTACCCCCGGCACTGCGGCGCTTGCAGGCGATATTTCCCGATGTCGATTTCGATATCCAGGATATGGCGCCATCCGACATTATCGAACTGCTCTATGACCGCCGCATTGCCGTGGGACTGTTTGCAGACAATTCCCTAATGGCCGCCGGCGGCGGGTTTGCCCAGATCCCCCTACTCACAGATTCTCACGTACTGGCCGTGCCCGCCCATCTTGATCTCTCGCAAATCAAGAACCCCGAGCGCGAACTGCCCTCGGAAGCCTTTGCCGTACTCAATCAGTCCATCCAGTTCGCGTTCGGTTCCCAACACACCAAGCGCGTCCAGAACTGGTACGAACGCCTGTTGCCGAGCTACACAATCGTTGCCCAGTGCCGTAGCTTTGAGGTCGCAGCCGAACTGGTCCGGGCTGGCGCAGGCGTGTGCCTGGTTCCCGCGCTCTCACTGCTACACGGCGCAGAAACCCTCAAAGGCATCAGGCTTTACGCCGTAAATTCTGCCCCAAGGCACATCATCGCGCTTCTCCCGACCCAATATCAGCACGCCGAACCCTATCGAACTTTCCTCGACACCCTAAAAGACGCCGCCAGTACCATTGTCCTTCCAGAGGTCTTGCCCATTCCGCCCTTTCTTGATGGCGGGCCTCAAGCCAAGTTCTAGAGCCGACCTGAGGCCCCTGCCATATGCGCGCAGCTATGAGCTCCATAGATTGCGCGCAGCACGCTCTCTTTGCACCATGATTGATACGGCGATGATGCCGTATTCAAATGAGGAGAAGCGCTATGGCCTGGAATAAGCCCAAGCTCACTGAAATTCCCGTCAGCATGGAAATCAACATGTACGCTTGCGCAAAGCGCAAGTAATCGATTTGCCTGTCGCGGTCTCGCGCTATGATTAAGATCCTCATACTCGGCACTGCGGCAGGCGGCGGCGTTCCGCAATGGAATTGTGGTTGCGACAACTGTCGAGATGCCCGCTCCGGCGCGCTCGATGTCCGCGGCAATCAGGCATCGGTGGCCATCAGCTGCGATGGCGAGAACTGGTTTTTGTTCAACGCCTCGCCCGATCTGCGTCAGCAGATCGCCAACACACCCGCGTTGTGGCCCAAACAAGGTTTGAAACGCCATTCCCCCATAGCTGGCGTTATCCTGACCAATGGTGAAATTGACGCAATTGCCGGGCTGTTGACGCTCCGCGAGGGGTCGCCCTTTACCCTTTATGCCCATGAGCGCGTGCTATCGATCCTAAAAAGCAATTCGATCTTTAACGCGCTTAAACCCCAACACGTGGTCCGCCAGCCTGTCGCGCTGGGCGAGAGGTTTTTCCCCGCGCTGCCCGACGGATCGCGTTCGGGACTTGAAATCCTGCCTTTCGCGGCGCCGGGGAAAACTGCCCTGTTTCTCGAAGACAATGACCAAAATACCGAAGGCGATACGCTGGGCCTTCTGGTTGTCGACCGCTCGAGCGGAGCGCGCGTGGTATTTCTTGCTGCCTGCGCCGCAATGACCGATGAGCTTTTAAACCTGATTGACGGCGTCGATGCAGTGTTTTTCGACGGTACGCTGTGGCGCGATGACGAAATGGTTGCAAACGGTTTGAGTTCAAAGACCGGTCAGCGAATGGGTCACATCGCGATGAGCGACGTTATTCCCGCTCTGGCCGAAACGCCGATCGGTAACAAGTTTTTTCTGCACATAAACAACTCCAATCCGGCGCTGCGACCGGATTCCGATGAGCGGAAAATGCTCGAGGCGGCGGGATGGTCCATACCCGCCGAAGGAATGGAAATTACCATATGAACCAGATAACCGCGTTTCCGATCGCACATGATCTCGAGCTAGAATCCCCCGAAGCACTCGAAGCACAGCTTCGCCAAATCGGGGCCACACGCTATCATAACCTGCATCCATTCCATGGCCTGCTGCATGGCGGAAAACTCAACAAGGGGCAGGTGCAGGCATGGGCCCTCAACCGCTATTTCTATCAATCGACCATACCGATCAAAGATGCCGTGGTTGTTTCCCGGTTCCGCGATCGGGCAACCCGGATCGAATGGCGCCACCGTATATCGGACCATGATGGCGACATCGGTAGTGAAGGCGGCATCGAGCGCTGGCTTAAGCTCACGACCGGGCTGGGCCTTGATCCCGATTACGTGGAGTCGACTGAAGGTATTCTGCCCGCAACACGCTTTGCAGTGGAAGCCTATGTCCATTTCGTGCGCGACCGCTCACCGCTCGAAGCCATAGCCTCTTCGCTGACCGAGTTATTTGCGCCCAACCTTCATCAAGAGCGCATCGCCGGTATGCTCGAGCATTACGATTTCATTTCGCCCGATGTGATGACCTATTTCTCGCGTCGTCTCGATCAGGCCACCCGCGATGCTGACTTTGCACTCGACTACGTCAAGACAAACGCCCGCACACCTTATGAGCGGCGGATGGTGTGTAATGCGCTGATCTTTAAAACCAACGTGCTCTGGGTGCAGCTCGACGCGCTCCATCACGCTTATGTCGGCGGACACATTCCACCCGGCGCCTTTGTTCCGGATGCGACATGATCCAGACAGCGCCAGCATCGCTGCGCCGCATGCTCGCAACGTCCCAAAGCGCGCCGCGCCTGGCGCGAGGGGTTAAGCTGCGTCACGATGAGACACGTGATCGTTGGGTACTTCTCGTGCCCGAGCGGGTCCTGGCGCCCGACGATATCGCTGTTGCAATCCTTAAATTGTGTGATGGCAATCGCACCATTGCAGAAATGGCCGAAACGCTGGCGGAGCAATACTCAGCGCCCGCCGACCAAATCACAGCAGATGTGATCGAAATGATCCAGGACCTGGCCAATTCAGGGTTCTTGATCGATGGAGGAAAATCATGAGCCCGACCCTCGACCAGCACCACCCTCAGATCGAATTTGATCCCAATGACGGATTGGCGCTGCTCGAAGGCAAAGGGCAACCGGTGACTGCCAAATACGGTATTCCGCTCGCTGTTTTGATCGAGTTGACCCACAAATGTCCCCTGCAATGCCCATACTGCTCCAACCCCGTTGAGATGGAACGGGCGCGCAACGAACTAACGACCCAAGAGTGGAAGCGCGTTCTTGATGAACTTGCGGACATCGGCGTATTGCAGGTCCATTTTTCCGGCGGTGAACCGACGGCCCGCAAGGACATCGTTGAACTGGTTCAACATGCAACCGATTGCGATCTCTACACCAACCTCATCACCTCGGCGGTTCTTTTAAACCGCGAAAAACTTGCCCAGTTGGCCGATGCTGGCCTGTCCCATATCCAGATCAGTTTTCAAGGCAGCGATGCGACCAAGGCCGACCGCGTTGCCGGCTTTCGCAATGCTCATGCCAAAAAACATGAAGTGGCGCGCTGGGCGCGCGAACTTGATTTGCCGCTAACGGTCAATGCCGTCATGCACCGGCAAAATCTCGATCAGCTCGAAGATATCATTGCCATGGCCGTCGATATGGATGCCGATCGGATCGAGGTCGCCAACGTTCAGTATTACGGCTGGGCGCTCAAAAACCGCGCCGCCTTGATGCCCACAATCGCGCAGATCGATCGCGCCACCCAAGTGGTAGAAGACGCCCGCGAGAGGCTTAAGGGCATCCTCGATATCGATTTCGTCATCCCCGACTATTATGCCGAGCGTCCCAAGAAATGCATGGGCGGATGGGGCCGCCAGTTCTTTAATATCACACCTTCAGGCAAGGTATTGCCCTGTCACGCCGCTGAAACGATTACCGAGCTCGATTTCCTTTCAGTGCGCTCAAATCATTCCA
Source organism: Pelagibacterium luteolum (assembly GCF_900100665.1). Taxonomy (GTDB): domain Bacteria; phylum Pseudomonadota; class Alphaproteobacteria; order Rhizobiales; family Devosiaceae; genus Pelagibacterium; species Pelagibacterium luteolum. Next base: position 21,250 of record NZ_FNCS01000028.1, on the reverse strand, counting down.
TCGCCTGGATCTGGCAAAATTCAGATGCCTTCAACCGCTATCGCGGCACCGGATGGATGCCTGAGCCCTGTCAGAGCTGCGCATTTAAAGAGATCGATTTCGGGGGGTGTCGGTGTCAGGCCTTTGCGCTAACTGGCAGCGCCGACAATACCGATCCAGCCTGCGCTCTTTCTCCGTATCACAGCGCGACTTTCAAAACAGCCGAGACAGAAGCAGAAACCGGTGCCACGCGCTTTATCTACCGCAATTTCGCTGGCGGCACGCTTGAAGCAGAGCCCCAAGATGGAAAGTGAGGCTGTGGTAGGCGGCGATCGCCATGCTCCGCTCACCACGCAAATGCTGCCGGTCGGAGAGGGACATACGCTCTATCTCGAAACCGTCGGAAATCCCAATGGGGTCCCGGTGTTGTTCCTCCATGGTGGGCCGGGCAGCGGGTGCCAACCAAGCCACCGCCGCCTGTTCGATCCGAACCGCTTTCATGCCGTGCTGTTCGATCAGCGTGGGGCCGGCCGTAGCACGCCGCATGGAGACCGATCCGCCAATTCTACTGACCGGTTGATCGCCGATATCGAGACGATCCGCACGATATTGGAAATTGACCGCTGGCTGGTTGTCGGTGGGTCCTGGGGCGCCACGCTCGCTCTTGCCTATGCCCAAAGCCATCCAGAGCGCGTTACAGGAATGGTTCTTCGCGCCACGTTTCTTGGGACAAGGAACGAGCTTGATTGGGCATTTTTAGCGGCCATGCCGCATTTTTATCCGCGGCTCTACGCCGAGTTTTTGGACTTGCTTACGCCACCCGAACGCGTCGATCCGCTTAAAGCCTACTGGCGCAGGATCCTTGATCCCGACCCCGAAGTTCATCGGCCGGCCGCCTTTGCCTGGTATCAGGCCGAGCGCATTCTGTCCCAGATCGCGCCGCCGGCGGACGGGTTGGACTTTAGCCAGATTCCAGCTTTGGGCGCGCGGTTCCCGACCTCTCCATTTATGGAAGCGCATTTTTTTTCTAATGAATGCTTTCTCGAGCCTGGCGAGTTGTTAACAGGCGCGTCAAAATTGGCCCACATTCCCGGGCGTATCGTTCAAAGCCGGTACGACCTCTTATGCCCCCCTGGTACGTCCTATTCGCTGGCAAGAGCGTGGCCGGGTGCACAGGTGCAAATTGTCAGCACAGCAGGTCATGGACAAGGCGAGTCGGGCGTCGAAACCGCCATGAGCAAGGCACTCTCCGAACTTTATTTTGCAACCATGTAAGCTGCTCAGGGATAGGAAAGGGCAATTGGGGGACGTTAAACACGCGTAAATATGTCCACTCCCAACGGACACATATCTATCCGGTTAAAGTACGCTGACCAAGGTTTCACGCAAGTCGTCGCAAAAAAGGCGTCCTAGCCACCAACCAGCGCACAATTTCTGTGGACCGGCGGAATGAATTTTTGCTCGCTCAGAAGGTGCCGAATGCGAGCTGACCCGCCCAGACTAGGTCGTGAACCCATTAATCTCAGCGCAACGAAGCTGCCGCGTTTGATTCCCGAGGTCGGCCAGTCAGTTCACATATTCTAGCTGGATGAGTGGATATGGCCTGCCCTGTCCGTCAATTGGCGAACGGCCCGTCCGCCTGAATCCCATTCGTTCATAGAAGCGAACAGCTTGATCATTCTGTTCGTTGACATCGGTTGTCATTCTTGGATGACGGGCGAGGCCATGCTTCACCAGGGCAGCACCAATGCCGGTTCCGCGCCGGGCGGGATCAACGAATAGCGCTTCCATGTGTCCTTCGTCGATTAGCATGAATGCCAGCGGGTGGTCATTTTCATCAACTGCCAGCCAGAGTGGAGCTTGCGGAAGGAAACCGCACACCATTTCGTCAATGGCGAGACGATCCTCAGTCGTGAGAAAGTCGTGCGTAGCGTCAACTGCGCCTCGCCAAATTTCAATGAAGCGGGTGCCCTCGTCGGGGCGGGAAGGTCGGATCATAACCATGGTCTCGGGATACAATGCTTTGATCAAAAGAGTAAAGCGAGTTACCCAATGGACTTATATTTCGCTGCCAATTCTGATTCAGGCTCGGCATGAGCCGTTATGACTTGACTGACTTCGAGTGGCGCGTGATTGAGCCGCTCCTGCCCAACAAACCGCGAGGCGTGCCACGCGTAGACGATCGTCGCGTTCTGAATGGGATTTTCTGGGTGCTGCGGTCCGGTGCGCCGTGGCGCGACCTACCCGAACGCTAAGGTCCGCGTACCATCTGCTACAACCGTTTCGTGCGGTGGGCCGGGGTGGGGAACCGGATGATGGACACCATCACCGCTGCGCACGATGGCGACATCCAGATGATCGACAGCACTTCCGTTCGCGCTCACCAACAGGCCGCAACGGCAAAAAGGGGGATCGAGATCATTGTCTCGGTCGCTCCCGAAGCGGCCTCACAACCAAAATCCAATGGGTCGTCGAAGGGCAGGGCCTCCCGATCCGAATGAAACTGTCCGCCGGGCAAAGTCATGATGGTCAAGCCGCTGACGATTTGCTGGACCATGTCGGTGCCGGAACAATAGTGCTCGCGGACAAGGCATATGATGCCGATCGTATCCGGGCATCTCTCCGCGAGACAGGAGCGTTCGCCAATATACCGCCCAAGGCCAACCGGAGGTCAAAACCCTACTTCAGCACATGGCTGTATCGCGAGCGCAACCTGATCGAGCGCTTCTTCTCCAAGCTGAAGCACTTCCGCAGGATCGCAGCCCGCTACGACAAGCTGGCCGAAAACTTCCTCGCCATGGTCCAACTCGCCTCAATGCGCCTATGGCTACGAGTTTATGAGTCTACGGCCTAAACAAGCATCTTCTGCGAACAAATAGGTTCGCCGCACCAAGCGTGTGGTCGAGCAGTTAGCGATCTTCAAAACCTCTCAATGTCGGGTCCGCGCCACCATTCTCGATGTCGGCGGCTCGGCAGCGGGTCCTGCCGGCCGTGATCCCCAACTACTCCTAGGTCGACCCCAACGGCTTCAGGTTCCTGACCTGAGGCCATTCAATTGATTTAGAGCGCAACCGTGGAGGCAGGTCGGATGCAGTTGTGGGGGCGGGTTCTGCTCGAGCTCGGCAATCAGCCGCTTCATCTGCGCTATCTCGCGTACCTGGGCCTCGATGCTGTCGTCGGCAAGCTCCCGCACGCGTGGATCACGTATGTGCGCCTGTATACTTGTGAGGACGGCAATCGAATGATGAGGAATCATCGCTCGCATGTAGTTGACGTCACTCACCGTTTCCTGGCCCCTCACCAGCCATAACGAAGGGGCCAGGCCCGAACGTCATTGTGCCTAGAGCCAGCGGACTGACCGTAAGGCCGGAACGTCCCAGAGTGCGGAAATCGGTGAGTGACATAATCCAACTTTCATAGTGATCGATATGGAATCGGTAAAACTATTGCCTGAGCAGGTCAAGGCGTTTATTAGTGATCACTATGAAACAGGAAGTCCCGCGCAAAACTGGTCGGCCGCTATCGTTCAATCGTGGCAAGGCACTGGAACAGGCCATGCTGACGTTCTGGCGCCATGGCTACGAAACCAGTTCAATCAGTGAGCTGACAGCCGCCATGGGGATATCTGCCCCGAGCCTTTACGCCGCCTATGGCGACAAGAAGCAGCTCTTTCTGGAGGCGATGCAGCTCTATGCAGGGTCGCCCTACGACATGGAGCTGGCGCTGTCCGAGGCACCGACGGCGCGCGAAGCCGCGGAGCGCATGCTGGTTGCGGCGGTTGAGGCCTTTACCGGAGAACTGACGCCGCGCGGTTGCTTGCTCGCCAGCGCCACGGCCAGTGGCTCTGAGGCTTCAGCAGAGGTGCAGCATGCCGTGGCCCAGGTGCGGCAGGATATAAAGTTACGGCTTAAGAAGAGAATTGACCGCGATGTCTCCCAAGGTCTTCTACCAGCCGACACCAATAGCGACAGCCTTGCGGGCCTGGTCATTGCCGTAATCCAGGGATTGTCAGTGCTTGCCCGCGATGGCGGCGATAGACCGTACTTGCTCACAATAGCACGCGCTGCGACAAATGCTTGGCCAAAACCGCGATCTGGCGATGCGAACTGATGGCGCCCCGCAAATCTTAGCCCCACGAACTCAGACGAATCCTGCTTTCGCGTAATGGTATCAAGGGCCGCTTTTGCTATACCCGCTTGTTGTGTGAATGACCCTTTTGGCGTCGACCAGGGAACGGCGGCTTTCTTCCGTCTTTGCCAGAACCGGACCAACCGGTTTTGGCCCCTCTCCCGCCGTTGTGCTGATGGCGGGATTCTCGCGTGGATGACCGAGATGGCTGGAAGTGGAATGGCGGCTCTCGGGTAACTGGATGGCGTAGGCGGTCGTTTGGCCATGGCCGGGGGCACGACGCGGGTGTCGGACTGTGCGTCTCCTATTTGGCCTTTGCAAATTGGGGGTACACTGTGGAGCCATCCTCTCCCGACCAATCGAAAGTAGGTTTCCGACCGATTGAAAGTTGAGACCCGTCCATTTGAAAGCGTGTTTATGGCAGATTGGACGTTGGGATCTGGCCGATTGAAAGCGACTACGTTACGCCCAAGCATCGGCGTGATCTTGCAGCTCCTGACGGTCGCCCTGCATCTCTAGTAAAACGTAACGCGTGCGTCGTCACGATAGTATGCGGAGCGGTGGAGTCCGGTGGCGATCGGATATCATGTAGCGCAGCCTTGCGAACAGACCCAGGTGCATCGGCTTGTCGAAGATCCTAGCCAAGCAGACATTGGTTCTAGAGCCGCTTTGCTAAAAATCATTGCACGATCATGAGGCGCAAAAGCCGCACCATGGGGGTGGCGCCGGATCGGGCGATCCGATTGCACCATGCCTAAGCCTGTGTCCATCCCATCAACCCGTGTGGTCTATCGAGGTGGGGCCATCGAAAACCGGCGGCGGCGATGCGGTGACGGATTATGTGCGCTTGAGCAGAAATGAGATGACCCAGATTGACCGCTGGGCCCGAGCTCAACACAGACATGCCGGGCGATTTGCGCGAACCACCACGTCGACGGAGATCGGCACGACGCTCGAAGCCCTGATCCTCGGCGATGCGCATTCGCCGCCCGCGCAGAACACTCCGGCCGCATGGCTGGAATGCAGTGAAGTGGCGGCTTGCTATTGCGGTCGACGATCTTCGTCGATAGGCGCATAGCCGACCGGTGGCCAAGCCTTGGCTGCACAGGAACCCCATTGACAAAAGACAAAAGATTATATTTATCACTTTTAAAGAGGAGAAAATCATGAAGTCTTTGTCTTTTCAGGTTGCTGGACTGTGTGCGAGCTCTTTTGTGGCGATGGCCATGATGGCCGGGACCGCTGTGGCTCAATCTTATCCCGAAACCACGGTGCGCATCGTGGTGCCCTACCCGGCTGGCGGGACGGCCGATGCCGTGGCACGGACGCTGGCGGGCGGGCTGAGCACCAAGCTTGGCGCGAACTTTATCGTCGAGAACCAAGGCGGCGCTTCGGGGATGATCGGCACGACCTATGTCAGCCAGGCAGCGGCCGATGGCTACACGCTGATGCTGGGCGCCAACAATATCTTTTCGATCCTGCCCCATGTGTCCGAAACCCAGGTCGATCCGCTGACCGCGCTGGTGCCCGTCGCAAAGGTCGCCGATTCCCAGCGCCTGCTCGCGGTGCATCCTTCGTTGCCTTACGAGGATATCGACGCGTTTTTGGCCCATATCCAGGAAAGCGACGATCTCAATTACGCCTCTTCGGGCATCGGTTCGACCCCACATATCCTGACCGAATTTTTCCTCTCCGAAGTGGGTGGGGAGATGAACCATATTCCCTATCCCGGGGCCAATCCGGCGCTCAATGACGTTTTGGCCGGTTATGTCGATGTCATGATCGATACCGTGGTCATCCCGCAGGTCGAAGCGGGCGCGTTGCGCGGGCTGGTGGTGTTCGGTAGCGAGCGGCTGGCTAATCTGCCCGATATCCCCACGCTCGAAGAAGCAGGCCTTACCGGTATTCCCGCTTCGGGATGGACCGGGCTGTTCGCGCCGGCCGATACGCCCGTCGAAATCGTCGCGCAGTTGAGCGATGCAATTGCCGAGCTTTACGAGGACGAAGCGTTCAGAGCCAGCGTCACCAATCTGGGCGTTGCGCCGGACTTTCAGGAATATGAAACGTTCCAGCAATCGATACTCTCCGACAGCCAGATGTTCGGGGAATTCATCGCCACGCTCGATATCGAGGAATGACCCGAAAGGGGCCCGGACGGTTTATACCAGCCGGGCCCGATTGTTCCCCAAGACTTTAGCGCCCTGGTAAAACCCCTGGGAGGATCAATGCTCAAGCTCGATCTGCGTGACATCGCCTGTGGCGTGCTTCTTCTCTCCACCGGCATTTTTATAGCCGGTTACGCATGGACGATGCTCGATATCGGCACCATCCAGCGCATGGGGCCGGGCATGTTTCCCATGGCGGTCGGGGTATTGCTGGCCGGGTTCGGCATAGCCATTGCGATCCCTGCATTTTTCCGCTCGGGCACGCTCGATCAGGTGGAATGGCGCAGCACCTTTGCGGTGCTGGCGAGCCTTGCGGCCTTTGCCCTGATGTTAAGGCCCTTCGGCCTGATCCCCGCCGCCATCGCCCTGATCGGGATTTCTGCGCTGGCCGAGCCTAAATTCCGGCTCGTTTCGACCCTGGCGCTTTGCATCTTCCTGCCCGCCCTGGCTTATCTCATCTTCAGCCTAGGCCTGGGTCTTCCCCTTACAATGTTTGCGGTGCCGTTCTGATGGATATAGGCAATCTGGCAGGTAACATTTCCCTGGGCCTTTCCACGGCCCTGACGGCGAGCAATTTATTTTACTGCTTTATCGGCGTTCTGCTCGGGACCGTAGTCGGGGTGATCCCGGGCATCGGGGCGCTGGCGGCGATCTCGATGCTGTTTCCGATCACCTTTCATCTCGACCCGACATCGGCCCTGATTATGCTGGCCGGTATCTGGTACGGGACGAGCTATGGCGGCTCGACCGCCTCGATCCTGCTCAACATTCCGGGCACACCGGCAAATGCTATCGTGTGCCTGGATGGCTTTCCCATGTCCCAGCAAGGGCGCGGCGGCGTTGCGTTGTTTATGACGACGGCGGCCTCGTTCATCGGCGGGTCGGTGGGGATCATCCTCATGATGCTGTTCGCCCCGGTGATCGCAAATTACGCCCTCTCTTTCGCCTCGACTGAATATTTCGCGCTGATGATCCTGGGGCTCGTAGCAGCCTCCACCATTTCAGACGGATCGACCCTCAAGGGGCTTGCCATGGTGGTGTTCGGCATTGCCATCGGCACGGTGGGGATGGATCTTTACACCGGGCAGGCGCGCTTTACCTTCGGGGTCTTGGCGCTGTCCGATGGTGTAAACCTCGTGGCGCTGGCCATGGGTCTGTTCGGGGTGGCCGAAATCATCGCCTCGATCCGCAAGGTCGATACGCGGCATCTTGATCGTTCGACGGTGACATTTAGGGCCATGAAGCCCACATCGGACGATGTGCAACGCTCGGCCGGACCGGTGGCGCGCGGATCGGCTCTGGGGTCATTTTTCGGCACGCTGCCGGGCACCGGGCCTGCGGTGGCGGCGTTTTTGGCCTACGCCATCGAAAAGCGGATTTCCAAAACGCCCGAACGGTTCGGTAAAGGCGCTATCGAAGGCATCATGGCGCCGGAATCGGCAAACAACGCCGCCGACCAAACGTCCTTTATCCCCACAATGGCTCTGGGCATTCCTGGCAGCGCCACCATGGCGCTCATGCTCGGTGCGCTCATCATTCACGGGATTACTCCCGGGCCGCAATTGATGACGCAGCAGCCAAGCCTGTTCTGGGGCCTGGTCATGAGTTTCTGGATTGGCAATCTCTTGTTAGTCGTGCTCAATGTCCCGCTGATCGGGCTATGGGTGCGCCTGTTGCTGGTGCCCTATCACTTGCTCTATCCGGCAGTTTTGATGTTCATCGGGATCGGGGTTTATACGGTCAATAACAATCCGTTCGATATCTGGATGGTCACCCTGTTCGGCGCCCTGGGCTATCTCATGCGCCTGCTCAAGCTCCCTGCCGCGCCTTTGCTGCTCGGCTTCGTGCTCGGTCCGCTCATGGAAGAGCATTTCCGCCGCGCCATGCTGGTGGCGCGGGGCGACATGATGGTGTTTATCGAGCGGCCCATTTCCGCGACCGTGCTGGCGCTGACAGTGGCGCTGATCGTCTGGAACGCGCTTTCGTCCTATAAACGCTGGGCAAAGCGCAAGGCTCTGGCCATGGCGGGATAAAACGCGATGAAACTCTTCTGGTCATCACGCTCCCCTTTCGTGCGTCAGGTGATGATCGTGGCTCACGAACAAGGCCTCGAGAGGCAAATCGAGCTGATCGCTGAAACGGTCGCCATGGCGGCGCCCAACGCGCGCGTGATGGCCCACAATCCCCTGAACAAGATACCTGTTCTGATTCTCGACAATGGCGGCGTGCTCTATGATTCCCGGGTGATCATCGATTATCTCGATACGATCGCTGGCGGGGTGCCGCTTATTCCGATCGGGGCTAATGCGCGGTTGTCCGCCCTGCGGCAGCAGGCCCTTGGCATGGGGCTGCTCGATCTGGCCGTGTTGTGGCGAAGCGAAATGATGCGCCCTGTGCCGCAGCAAAACCAGGCGCTGCTTAAGAGTTTTGCAGCAAAGTTCGAAGCGGGGCTGAGTGTTCTCGAGGGCGAGGCCGATGAGTTGGCAGGGACCGAAATGACGGTCGGCCATATCGCACTTGCTACGGTACTAGCCTATCTCGACTTTAGGTTTCAATCTCTCGATTGGCGGCGCGCGCATCCGCATGCGGCCGAATTCGCCGCCATTCTGGAACAGCGGCCTGCCTTTCAGGCGACACGATTGTCGGACGGGTGAGCGGCATGAAGCCTATTTGAGTTTGAAATCGATGCGGACCTTATCGCCACGATAGATGCCGTCCGCGACCAGAATAATCTCCCCCGTGCTATCGACGGCAACGCGTTCAACCCGGGCGACGGGCTGGCTCAGGGCGATGTTGAGGAGATCGGAGGTCACGAGGTCAGCACTGTCGATGGTGAGAATTTGAGTGGCGTCGGTGATTTCGACGCCTTTGAGATCAGCCACCAGCCTAAGCGCGGTTTTCTGGCTGTATTCGGCTTCAGAAATCAACGGTGCAATGCGCTCGGACACATAGACATCGGCTAAGAGAAACGCTTCGCCGTCGCGGGTGTGGCGGCGGCGCAAATGCCTGTAGCCGGGCGCCGGGGTGCCGATCCGCTCCTCCTTTACGGGCAGGGACACATCGCGATCGTCGGAAAGGATTTCAATCTGCGCGTTGTCACGAGCGATTAGCATCCCGCTCCAATCGGTCTGCACCTGGCACCATAAATCCCGGGCCGGGCGCTGGCGCACGAACGTGCCTTTGGCCCGAAACCGCTCGATCAACCCCTCTCCTTCCAGGATCGAGAGCGCTTGCCGGATGGTCATCGTCGCCACTCCGCATTCGCGCGAAAGTTCCTCGACGGTGGGGATTTGCAGCCCCACCGGCCAGGTGCCTACCTCGATGCGCTGGCGGAAAAGGCTCGCCAATTGGATGTAGCGTGCCACCGTACTCTTTTTCAACGCGGCCAGCGTGCTGGATTGCCCGACCATCCTCATCCTCAAATACGAGAAAACTGCATCTGGTTATGACATGCCCGATAGGGGCAAGGCTAGCAAGCGCCAGTTCAGTCCGTCAGGCCGGGAAGAAACGAGGGCGCCTTAGGCGGATGGATTTCGCGCGTTTTCAAATGCTCTTCGACGCTGTTTGGGAGCGGGATGCCATGAACATTCAGTGTCAGCGCCACCATGCCGTAATACCCTACCAGCGCCGTCAATTCGACCACCCCGCCTTCGCCCCATCTGGCCAGCACCTGATCATAGGCCGCATCGGTAACATTGGTGGTGTTGAGGAGCTGAGAAACGAAGCTGTAGATCTCCCGGTCCAGCGGATCGGTGAGGATGGGCGCCGACCCATCGCGGATCGCATCGATGATCGCATCGTCCAGTCCCGCAGCTTGGGCGATGGTGCGATGGATACTCCATTCGACCTCGCTGTTCCAGAACCTTGCTGTCATCAAGACGGCCAGCTCGGACAGGCGCGGCGGCAGGCGCGTGCCAAAGCGCAGGCTTTCGCCCAATTTGCTCCACTGTTCGGCAAGGCGCGGGACATGCAGTGCGGCGCGCAAGGGGCCGACCAATTTTCCCCGTCGCCCGTCCACGATCTGACTGTAGACCCGTTGCTGATCGTCATCCATTCCGTCCCGGTCAGGCAGGGAAATCCTAAGCTTTTGCGCTAGAGCTTTACTCATCGGCGCACCTCCTGGGAGGCCAGTTGCGAGAGGATCTCGTCGGTATGTTCGCCCAAAAGGGGCGGCGCCTTATCAAAGGACAGACCGCTCTGTGCGAACCGCATGGGACTGACCACCTGTTTGAGCGTGCCCGAAAGCGGATGGGCAAGATCGCGCACCATCTGGCGATGTTTGACCTGCGGATCTTCGAACACCATGGGGACCGTATTTATCGGCCCACACGGCACCTTGGCTGCGCCGAGTTTTTCCACCCAATAGGCCAAGGGGTGCTGCAAAAGCCGTTCGGAAATCATCGGGTGCAGGGTTTCGAGATGGACCACGCGAGCGGCATTGGTCGCGAACTTTTCGTCCTCGGCCCATTCGGGCCGTTCGAGCACCGCGGCAAAGCGTGCGAATTGTTCGTCATTGCCAACGGCCAGCACCATATGGCCATCTTGTGTGACAAATACATCCTGGGGCTGGATGTTGGGATGCCTGTTGCCCTTGCGCGAAGGCACCTGCCCGCCAACCAGAAAATTCATCGCCTGATTGGCCAGCATGGCGACCGACACATCGAGCATGGCGATATCGACATAATCGCCCTGGCCCGACTGGTCGCGTTTGGCCAGAGCGGCCAAGACGGCGATGGTCGCATACATGCCGGTCATGATATCGACGATGGGAATGCCAACCTTTTGCGGCCCACCGCCGGGCTGACCGTCGGTCTCCCCCGTCACGCTCATCAGGCCCCCCATGGCTTGGATCATGAAATCATAGGCCACTTCGCCACTGCGCGGTCCATCCGTCCCAAAGCCGGTGATCGAGCAATAGATGAGTGCGGGATTGACCACTTTGAGATCGTCATATCCCAGCCCGTAGCGCGCCAAGGTGCCGGTTTTGAAGTTTTCCAGAACGATGTCGGATGTCCGGGCCAGATCGCGCACGACGGCTTGGCCCTCTTCAGTCGAAATATCGATTTCGATCGAGCGCTTGCCGCGATTGACCGAGAGATAATAGCCCGATTCTTTGGTCTTGCTGCCATCGCTGGCCGTCAGATAAGGCGGGCCCCAGCGGCGCGTATCGTCACCCTCGCCCGCCCTCTCCACCTTGATGACGTCGGCGCCTAGATCGGCAAGGATTTGCCCGGCCCAGGGGCCGGCCATGATGCGGCTCATATCGAGAACGCGAATGTGAGAAAGTGGTCCTGCCAAAATACGCTCCTAAATCTTCAAATCCATGGACGGCCCCGTCTCGGCGAGATCGTCTTTGACCCCGGTCGCCTTGACCGAAGGCCGTCCGGCCACCTGCCGCTCCCAAGTGGCAAGGCCCGGATATCCGGCGCGCCATCCGCTGTCGGGAAAGCGGAAGTCGGCCTGGCCCAAAGCGCAGATGACGGCGATCTGCCCGATCCCAAATGGGGCCCGCTCCAATTTATCGGCGCTCTTGGCCAACGCCGAAAAACATGCTCTGATCTTGGCGCCCAGCGAGGCCAACCGTTCCGGATCACCGCCCGACGCACCGGTTTTTTCGATGCGATAAAGGAGCAAATTTTCGGTCAATCCATCCCCGAGCGCCTGCCAGCGCATCTGCGTGCGGCGCACAGGGCCCGAACTTGGAACGAGGGCATCCCCACCCGCAAAATGCCGGGCCAGAAATTCGCAGATGAGCGCCGAATCCAGGATCGGCTCGCCATCGGGCACGAGCAGAACCGGAATGCGGCCCAAAGGATTGTGTGCCATGATCTCGGGGTTGGGGACGCCCCTTGGCGTGGCCACGGCGCGGATCAGCTCAACCGATTGGACCTGGTCGAGTTCGTGCAGAAGGATCATCACCTTCCGTACAAAAGGCGATCGAGGCGACCACAGGAGCTTCATGAGTGGCCGCCCTGGGCGAAATCAGCCAATATGCCGGTAAGCACGGTATTGAACGCCTCGGGGCGTTCGAAATTGGGAACATGGCCCGCGCTCTCTATGGCCACGAACCGTGCATGTCCATGCCGCGCGGCGAGCGCTTTCATCGTGTCCGGCATGGCCCCATCCTGGGCCCCGGCAACCAGCGCAAGCGGGACGGCAACCTTATTAAAAGCGGCGGTCTGGTCATAATCCATGAGCAGAGAGGCGCAGGCGATGAAGCCTTCGAGCGGCGTTGCGGAAATCATATCCGCCAGCGTTTCTGCCTTTGGGCCGGTGCGGTTTTCCGGTTGCAGCCAGCGGGCAATCGTCTGGGCCGCGATGGCGCCCATGCCCTCGCTTTGCGCGGTCGCAATCCTCTCGGACCAGAAGCCTTGCGAACTGGGCGTGCTCGCGGCCTGTCCGTCAACGAAAATTAGGCCAGAAAACCGACCCGGCTGGTGTGCGTAAGCGGCAAGACCGGTCGGAACGCCCATCGAGAGGCCGACATAAAGGCATGTCGTAATCTCTTCCCTGTCGAGCAGGTCGAGCAGATCCTGCCCCAGATCGTCAAAGGAAAAACCGGGCGCGCCGAGCGGGGAGCCGCCATGGCCGCGCTGGTCGTAACGCATGATATTATAGTGCCCGGAAAGGGCTCTAGCCTGGGCATCCCAGATAGAAAGATCGGTCATCAGCGAATTGCCGAACATAATCCAGGGCGCATCGGCACCGGCGTGTTCGATCCGAGAAAAAAGCGAGGCTCCCATATCAGCGCCCTACCCAGATAGGAGCGCGTTTTTCCACCACGGCGCGGGTCGCTTCTCGCGCGTCTTCTGTGGCCATCAGTTTTGTGGAATAGGCCTGCTCATGCTCATAGCCTGCCTCGGTCTGCATGAATTCGACCTCGTTGAGCGCGCGCTTGGCCATGCGCAAACCGATGGGCGCCTTGGCGGCGATGGTCTGGGCCAAGCCATGTGCCGTCATCGCGAGATCGTCGAACGGGACGACCTCCTGCACAAAACCGAGACGGTACGCCTCCTGGGCCGAAATGGGCTGGCCGGTGAAATACATCTTGCGCAACATGCCTTGGGGCAGATGGCGCTGCATATGGCTGGCGCCACCGCATCGCCCCACATTGATTTCCGGCATGCCAAAGCGCGCGTTTTCCGACGCAATGCGGATATCGCACACTGAAGCGATAACGCAGCCCGCACCCAAAGCCGGTCCGTTGACAGCGGCGATGACAGGAACGGCGGCGTGGCGGATGGCGGCAAAGCACCGTCGGATGATCGCGGCCCGGGCCGGATCGTCTTCGACCGTTGCGGCCAGAAATTCGTTCAGATCCAGCCCGGCACAAAACGCCTTGCTGCCCGCAGCCGAAAAGACCACGCAATTGATGTCGTCCCAGGCGGCGACCGCTTCGAAAATCTCGGCGATTTCCTGATAAATCGATAGCGTGATGGCATTGACCGGCGGACGGTCGAGCGTGATCGTGGCTATGCGATCGGCACGTTCAATTTTAAGGCTCATCTCTCTTCCCGGGTTCAATTCTGGTTTTTAAGCGTGGCGAGCGCGGTGGCGGCATCGCCGCGCCTGAAGGTTACGCCTTCAGCTTGAGCGGCAAGATCTATGGCGCTGTCCAGCGCGGCCGGCTCCATATGCGCGGCGTGCCACATAGGCCCGCCAAGCCAGCGCGGAAACCCGTAACCATGCACGAGCACCACATCGATATCGGAACCGCGCAACGCCACGCCCTCTTCGAGGAGCAAGACCGCTTCATTGACCATGGCGCCAAAACAGCGGGCCTGGATTTCGTGCGATCCGATGGTGCGGGGCGTAATGGCACGCGCCCGGCGCTCGGCATCAATGATCTCAGTGACGATGGGGGATGCAACCGGTTTGCCGTTGGGATAATCATAAAATCCCGCGCCGGTCTTTCGCCCCAGCCGTCCCGCTTCGCACAATTGGTCGGCGATCCGAACATAGCGCGCCTTCGGATCGCGGCTGGCCGCCTGGGCCTGGCGCATGCGCCAGGCGATATCGAGGCCCGAAAGATCGGAGACCGCAAACGGTCCCAACGCCATGCCGAACCCGATCATCGCGGCATCGATCTCCGGCGGCTCCGCCCCGTCTTCGAGCAAGAACTCGGCCTGACGCCGATAGGCGGCATAAATCCGGTTGCCGATAAATCCATAGCTGTTGCGCGCAAAAACAGGCTGCTTGCCCAATTTGCGGGCGATGGCAAATCCGCTCGCGATGGCGCCCGCGCTGCTTGAGGTGCTGCTCACAATCTCGAGCAGCGACATGATATGGGCGGGGCTGAAAAAATGCAGCCCGAAAAACCGCTCGGGATGGGAGACGGCTTCGGCCATAGCGTCGATATCGAGATAGGAGGTGTTGGTGGCGATCAGCGCGTCGGGGGAGAGTACGGCGCTCAACCGCCCCAAAAGATCGCGTTTTACGGCAAGATCTTCAAAGATCGCTTCGAGAGCAAGATCGGCATCTTTGGCGGCCTCGATACTGGCGTTTCCCAACAGGTTTTCGCGCATCGACTGAGCAGCCTCGGGCGTGATCCGACTGGCCGCTATATCTTTTTCGATCAGCGCATCGATCCGGCCTAGCCCCGTGTCGAGCAGGTCCTGATCGCCTTCGATGCCGATGACCTTATATCCCGCGCGCAGGAAGCAATAAGCGATGCCCGCACCCATCGTGCCCAATCCCACGACAGCGACCGCGGCAATGGTTTTGGCTTGGGCATCGAACGGGTTTTTGCTGGCCTGCCGTTCGGCGAAAAACTGATAGCGATAGGCAAAGGCTTCCGGGGTAATGCGGATATCTTGGAAGACCGCGCGCTCGATTTCCAGCCCGTCGCGCAAATCATGTTCGAGCGACTGCAAGGTCAAGTGCGCAGCCTTTTCCGCCGCCGGACGGCCCTTGGCCTTGGCGATCAACTTAGCGCTCAACGACTTGACGGCAGCATGCTCGAAAGGGGCAATTGCCATCGCGTGCAAGGGCCGCTTGGCCAAGCCAGTGTCCGCAAAAGCTAGAGCGTCATCTAGTATATCGCCATCGCTGAGCGCGTCGATGGCGCCCAGATCATAGCCTCTCTGGGCATCGATGCGCTTGGCGCTGACCACCAGTTCGAGTGCCGCTTCCATGCCAACCAAACGCGGCAGGCGCTGCGTACCCCCTGCCCCGGGCACCAGCCCGAGCCCCACTTCCGGCAAGCCGATGCGGGCGCCCGGTTGCGCAATCCGATAATCGCACCCCAAGGCCAATTCAAACCCCCCACCCAGCGCGGCGCCATGAATGGCAGCAATCACCGGCACGGGACAGGCCTCGATTGCCGCGATGACGGCAGGAAGCTGGGGATCCGAAAGCGGCGCGCCAAACTCGCGAATGTCCGAGCCCGCCATAAACGTCTTACCAGCACCGATAATGATCGCAACCTTGATGCCATTGCGATCACCAAGAGCACCGAGCGCTTCCAAAAGCCCAGCCCGTACTTTGGCAGACCCAGCGTTTACCGGTGGATTGTCGATCGTAATCACGGCAACATCGCCCCGGAAACCAAGCATCACTAACCCTAAAAAGCATATTTATATATTTTTCATCTAACAGTCTTTCCTATTGGCTTCAATAGGCATTGAACTTGGGAGACAAGTTTGCGACAACCAATAAGCTATTAAATTAGCTTTTAGGCTTTTGGAGGAGAAAGTATGCCCGTTTCCACATCAATTCTGCCCGTAGCAATGTTGGCGCTTGCAACGATATCCGCTCTGGCCACTCCGGCTTTTGCGGAGTGGCCGCTGGATAAGCCGGTTAAAATTATTGTCCCCGCGACGCCGGGTGGCATGGTCGACATTCCGAGCCGTCTTGCAGCCGAAGCCCTTGCCCGCCAGACGGGAGGCAATTTCATTCTCGAGCACCGCCCGGGCGCAGGCGGCACTATCGGCACCCAGGCTCTTTTGTCAGAGCCCACAAATGGCTATTCGATATTGCTTATCAGTTCGGCGGCAGCCATCGCCCCCACCCTTTACCCCGATACCATTGGCGATCCGCGCGAGGATCTCGTGCCGATCAGCCTGGCGCTAGAAATTCCAATTGCCATAATGGTACCGACCGACAGTCCAATCGATTCCCTTGAAACCATGATCGATATGGCCGAGCAGGTTCCCGGTGGCCTGGCCTATGCATCGGGAGGAACCGGTAGCGGCAATCATTTGACCTCGGAATTGTTACAGCGCGAAACCGGGATTGAAATGGTCCACATTCCCTATGGTGGCGTTTCCGCCGCTTCGACCGGCATGCTTTCGCGCGAAACCGACCTGGCGTTCACAAGCTATGCCGCCGCCAAGGCATTGGCCGATAGCGGTCAGGCGCGGATCATCGCCATTACGGGCGAAAGCCGGCTTGAAATCGATCCCGACATTCCAACAGCGTCTGAAACGGTCCCCGGCTTTGTTTCGATCAACTGGTTCGGCTTTGTCGGAGCCAAAGGCTTCCCTCTCGACATCCGGGACACGATCAAGGCTGAACTCGAAATCGCTCTGACCGATGGGGAGACCGTCGAGCGTGCGCGGACTGCGGGTGTGGACCTGATCTTCTCAGGCCCTGAGCCTTTAGCCGATCACATCGAACAAGACCTCCAGCGCTATAGCGAATTACTCCAATCGATCGATCTATCCTCGCTCCGCTAAATCATGGTTATCCGGGGCGGGCTATCGCCCCGGACACCCTCCATCCTCGGAGATATACGATGTATTACGACCCCCTGAAAAAGGATCATGGGCTTGCCCATGACCCCTTTCTGGCGCTGGTGTCTCCACGACCGATCGGCTGGATTTCCTCGATTGGCGAGACGGGCGTGGTCAATCTTGCGCCCTACAGCTTTTTCAACGCCGTTTCCACCCGCCCGCCGATGGTGATGTTTTCGAGCTCGCAACGCAAGGACAGCCAACACAATGCCGAGCGCTCGGGTGAATTCGTTGCCAATATGGCAACTTATCAACTGAGAGATGCTGTTCTCGCCAGTTCTGCCAATTTCGCCAGCGATCAAAGCGAGCCCGCAGCGATCGGATTGGCGATGGCGCCGTCGATTTCGATCCGCACCCCTCGTGTCGCGCTTTCCCCCGTGGCGCTGGAATGTCGCTATGTTTCAACTATTTCTCTGACCAATGCCGACGGCGCGGAGATCGAGAGCCAGATCATTTTGGGACAAGTGGTTGGCATCTATATTGACGACGCTGCCATCGTGGCGGGCAAGGTCGACCTGTCGCGTCTTCAACCGCTCAGCCGTTTGGGCTATCTCGATTACGGCACCGATCGCGACATCTTTTCTATGGGGCCAGCATGACGATGCTGCCTTCGCTTCCTGCACCGCAATATGCCGAGCTGCCCGGAACGCGTCTGCTCTATCGTGATAACAAAGCATCCGGATCGGTCATCGTCGCCCTTCACGCCAATACCGGCACCAGTGAAACCTGGCATCCACAATTTTCCTTTTTCACCCAGAACCACTACCGGTTTATCGCGTTCGACCGAAGAGGATTGGGCGGCAGCATCGCGCACCCCGAGACCGGGCCACAGCCTGGCAACACGAGCCAAGATCTCGATGCGCTGGTCGATCATCTGGGCCTAACGAGGTTTTTCCTCATGGGCGTGGCAGGCGGCGGTTTCCACACGCTCGATTATGCGGCCTGGCGGCCGGACAGGGTTTTAGGCCTTATCGTCGCCGCATCCAACGGTAGGATCAGCGAGCCGAATATTCAGGCCGCTATCGCCAGGCTCAAGGTCGATCTCGGACCCGATGCTTCCCACGCCTTTGAACTCGGCCCAACCTATCGTATGGAGCAGCCCGATGGCCTCCGCAGGTGGCTCGAAATCGAAGATCGTTCGCGCCAGACGGCAAGCGGTTCACTCCAGCCGCTGCGACAAGCCAATACGTTCGCAAAGCTGGCATCGATCCAATGCCCGGCCCTTGTGATGGCCGGGTGCGCTGATATGCTCGCGCCACCTGCGCTCATGAGATTATGGGCCGACCATATCCAGCATAGCCAGTTCGAGGTTTTCCCCACCGCCGGCCATGCACTGCCATGGGAAGAACCTGAACGCTTCAACCAGCTGTCTCTCGAATTCATTCAAAGACATGCAAGACATGGCGAGCAGATTAGATGATCGAACACGCAACTTTAAAAGCCCCGGGACGCACAATCGGCTATCGGTTTGGGGGCTCCGGGCCACTCATTGTTTTGATTGCCTCCACCGGGCGAGCGGGGTCCGATTTTATGGAGTTGGCCGAAGGGCTGATCGAGCGCGGATTTCAGGTGGCGCTACCTGATCCTCGCGGGATTGGAGAGAGCGATGGCAGGCTCGAGGGGATTGGTTTTTACGATCTGGCCGACGATGTCGCACACATCATCGCGGCGCATGCGGAAAGGGGTTTTGTGGCGGGCCATGCCTATGGCGCCTGGATTGCGCGCACTGTGGCGCAGGCCCATCCTGAGCGTGTCGCGGGCCTGGCGTTGCTCGCGGCCGGGGCGGGTAAATGGCCTGGCCACCTGTCCGGTGCCATCGATATCTTGTGCAACCCCGAGACAAGCCGTGACGACAAACTCGCCGCGTTGCGCATGGCGTTTTTCGCGCCGGGCAACGATCCTGAGGACTGGCTGAGCGGATGGCATGGACCGGTGATGACCGCCCAAAGAGCGGCGCGTGAAAATACAGATGACGCCTGGAAGCGCTCCGGTACGGCACCGATCCTAGACCTTTTGGCCCTGCAGGACCCTTTCCGTCCACCGCAATCTTATACTTTTTATAAGCAGACGCTCGGCGAGCGGGTAAGCGTTCAAACCATAGATAAAGCCAGTCACGCCCTCCCCCATGAACGCCCCGAAGCCGTGGCCGAGGCGCTGGCGGTCTGGATCGAGACGCTGCGCCCTAGATCTTAGAACGCAGCGGCCGATCGTTCGGAGTGCCTATTCGATCTCGATGTTAGCGATGATCGGCGACCAAAGCGCAACTTCGTCCTGGAAATATTGCAGTGTTTCTTCCGGCGTGCCCGAGAGCGGGGAAATCCCCTGGCCGAGCATCAACTCGCGATAGCTGTCCTGGGCGCTGACTTCAATGACGGCCTGGGAGATCTGCTCGATGATCTCGACGGGCGTGTCTCGCGGGGCAAAGATGGCCGACCAATTATAGCTCGCGACGGTCGGTAAGCCAGATTCGGCCATGGTCGGAACGTCGGGAAACTGTTCGAGCCGTTCGGCCGCCGTGATGGCGAGCGGGCGCAGGCCCCCATCCTTTATGGGTCCGGCAAGCGTTGCCACATCGCCCATGATCGCCTGCACCGTGCCACCAAGCACATCGGGGATCGCCATGGAGGTGCCGCGATAGGGGATGTGGACAACATCGATGCCCGCTTCTTGCGCCATCAACTCGATGGCTAGATGGGGCGACGTGGCAAGCCCAGCCGAGGCGACGCTGATCTCGAACGGATTGTCCTGCGCATAAGCGATGAACGCTTCGATACTCTCGATCGGCACGCTGGCAGAAACGGCAAGAACCTGCGGCGAGCGCGAGACAAGCGAGACAGGCACCAAACCGTCCAGCACATCATAGTCCGCCTGTCCGATCGCCGGAGCGATCACCAAAGGTCCGAACGATCCCAGCAACAATCGATAGCCGTCGGGCTCGGCCTGAATGGCCTCCTGCGTTCCGATCGCGCCGCCTGCGCCGGGGCGGTTGTCGATGACCACCGCGTTCGACCAGAGCTCGGACAGCGCCGAGGCGACTAAACGCCCGCTGCCATCGATCGGTCCGCCAGCGGCGAACGGAACGATGAGCTGCACCGCCCGCTCGGGATATTGCGCCACGGCGGTCGTTGCGCCGAACGCACTGAGAACGGCAAGCATGGAAACTAAAATCTTCATATCATCTCCTCCATAATAAGTTATATATATATCTTATTATTTCATTGATGACAATTGAGTACGTCGAATTCCTGGGCACGCCGAGTGTCGCCAGCGTATCCATATTATCATTAAGGTAATGCCGGAAGGTCGTAAGCCTCCGTTGAGGGCCACGGCACTGTCATAGTCCGGCTGATTGGTGTTCTTCGATGAGATTTCGGAGGCACTCGACCCCATCTTCAGTAAAGGCGATCGTGCCACCGTCATCGGCGAGGCTATAGACCAGATCACGCCGTCTTCCGTTTCCATTTCGATGGCGATGTCGAAGATGCGGTCGACCGTCTCGCCGAGCTCGGCAGCGACGCGGTCGATGGTTTTGACGGCATGAACCTTATTGCGCTGCACGATCAGGCGGCCTGACGCGTGGCCTGCGGCACCCAATTCCAGGGAAGAAGTTCTTTGAGCCGGTTCTGCGGCATGTCGGCAATGCGGGCGAGCACGTCGGCGAGCCAGGCCTGGGGATCGATATCGTTGAGCTTGGCCGAGACAATGAGGGTGTACATGAACGCGGCCCGGCGGGCACCGCGGTCCGAACCAGCGAACAGCCACGCTTTTCTGCCAAGGGCAATTCCGCGCAGCGCCCGCTCGGCTGCGTTGTTCGAAAGGCATATGCGGCCATCCTCAAGGAATGCGGCAAAGCCTGTCCAGCGCGCGAGCATATAGTTCATGGCCTTGGCCACGTCCGCGTGACGCGAGAGCTTTTCGCGCTCGGTCATCATATAGGCATGCAGCTCCTCAACCAGTGGCGCGCAAAGCCGCTGCCGCTCGGCAAGGCGCTGATCAGGCGGCAGGCCATAAAGATCACGTTCGATGGCAAAGATCTCGTCGATCCTGCGCACCGCCTCGAGCGCAACCGGAGAGATGGCGCCGCCCTTGCCGTTCTTTTTTCGCACCCTTTCGATATCGGCGAGCTCGAACAAAGGTCGTCGTCCGTGAGCCCAGCAAAAGGCCGGCTGGATAGGCTCACTGCGACGCTCGGGATCGAACAGGCCGTTGTAGCCGGCAAAGGCGTCCACCTGAAGGATGCCGGAA
>NZ_FNCS01000019.1 GCF_900100665.1 Pelagibacterium luteolum | reverse complement strand
TCACCCCGCCTGAGGGCTTCCGCTCGCCAGCCAAACAACTGAGAGGCCTGTATCCCGATCTCGCGCGCCAGGGCCGAAACGTTCGTCCCCGGTTCAAAGCTCCGCGCCACTACCTCTGCCTTGAACGCATCAGACCATCGACGCCGTCGTGCCATCGGTGCGCCTTCCAGCCGATCAGGCACCGCCTCGATCAGATGGAAACTTCTATCCCCAGGCATAGTCGCAGACATAGAACATGACACCCATCACAAACTCTCAGGTGCCAATAGCGCCCCAGGAAAGACGGCAACAGACGGGGTGACCTTCGCGCTTACAACTGCCCAACGATCGCCGCAAGATGATCGCGCCCCACAATCAAGAGATAGGGCGCCCCATCAGGCTCCGTCACGAGTTCGATAATGTCCTCGGTGGCACGGTTTGACGTCCCGATCGCCCTGCCCTGCTCTAGCGTCAGCCCATCGAGCCGATAGACCAGCCCACGCGACGACCTGAACCGCGTCCGACCCAACGGGTAAAGGGACACACGCTCGCCCTCTCCCACCGAAATCGCGACCGAACCACCGACCACCAGCGCCAGATCGTGCTCATCGACCAAAATGATCCAGCGGTCTTTGCCATGTCGCGCCACGGCGTGGAGCGCTGCCAGCGTGTGATCGAACCGCCCACCCGTCATGCCGATCGCAATCGTTACCGGGGCGGACGTGGAATAAAGGCATTTCTCGAAATCAGTCGTATCTTGTTCAGCGATCGTCAGGATGCGCGTTCTGGCGGGAAACCGCCGTGTGTCCCGAACCGAATCCATGTCCCCGATTACGGCATCGGGCACCAGCCCCGCCGCGACGATCGCATCGCCCCCGCTATCGGCACCGATCAATCCGCTGGCCTGCGCCGCGAGCGCCCTCAACAGCGCTGGCGCCACCTGCCCACCCCCCACGATAAGCAGCGCTCCTTCGAAAGCGAGGGGCGATGATGGCGCTTCGCCGAGGCCTTGCACTGGAACTGTCACCTCTATAGTGTCGCCTCGTCTCGCTGGGGTGCCCATCCGCAAGGATGGGCTGAGAAACACCCATAGAACCTGAACCAGGTCATGCTGGCGGAGGAAGCACGAGATGGCAAGGGCCGCTTCGCGTGCCTTGTGCCATGCCAACTTTCCCCTCGTCCATCACTGACCGCAACGCTTGGCTTGTCGCGTGATTGTACTCACGCGCTTCAAAAGGACGAACCATGGTCCCCATGATCAAATCGAGCCTGTGTGCGGTTGCCATCGGAGCCCTTGCGCTCCCGGCTGTCGCCCAGGCAACGCCAACCCTCACCATCTACACCTACGACGCATTCGCCGCCGATTGGGGCCCCGGCCCCGGCCTCAAGGAAGGCTTTGAAGCCCAGTGCGGCTGCACCGTGAACTTCGTTTCCGCCGAGGATTCCATCTCAGCCCTGCGCCGCGTCCAGCTTGAGGGCGAAGCGACCGACGCCGACATCGTCCTGGGTCTTGACACTGCGACCATCGGCGAAGGCCTCGCCACCGGCCTCTTTACCGAGCACGGCATCGACCTGCCCGATTTCGATATCCCCCTCGAATGGACCGACGAGGTCTTCGTGCCCTTCGACTACGGCTATTTCGCTTTCGTCTATGACACCGAGGCCCTCGATACGCCCCCGGCGAGCTTTGAAGATCTCATCGCCCTGCCCGAGGACTTCCAGATCGTTATCCAGGACCCCCGCTCGTCGACGCCCGGCCTGGGCCTCATCCTCTGGGTCAAGGCGCTCTATGGCGATGATGCCGCCGAGATCTGGCAAGGACTCGCACCGCACGTTCTGACGGTAACCTCAGGCTGGTCCGAATCTTACGATCTGTTCCTTTCGGGCGAAGCGGACATGGTTTTGTCCTACACCACCTCCCCGGCCTACCACGTCATTGCCGAGGACGAAGACCGCTATCAGGCCGCCCGTTTCGACGCGGGACATTACACCCAGATCGAAGTTGCCGGCATTCTGGCCTCCAGCCCGGAGCAGGAACTGGCGCGCGAGTTCCTCGCCTATCTCGTGACCCCCGGAGCCCAGGCCATCCTGCCCGAAACCAACTGGATGTACCCGGTCCTCGAACCGGCCGGCGGGCTGAACCCTGGCTTTGAAGCCATGATCGATCCCGAACCCGCGCTGCTGCTCGACGCCGACGAAGTCACGGCCAATACCCGTGTCTGGATCAACGAAGCCTTCGCGGCGCTGCAATAAAAATGCCGGCCGGGCCCACTTTCATGTGGCGGCCCGGCCGCGTCATGTCCGGCGCAACCATCGCGCTGGCCATCGCCATCCTCATCGCGGCGCTGCTGACGGTCCTCTGGACCACCGGCCGCTCCATGCCCACAACCGGGTCATCTGTGGCCAACATCGGCCATCTTGTGCGCATGTCGGCCATTCAGGCCGGGCTGTCGACAGCGCTTTCGATCTTCACAGGCGTCATTATCGCCTGGATGCTGGATAGGCTGCGCTTTCCGGGCCGCGGCCTCGTCGTCGGCCTGCTCTCGACAGCACTGGTGCTGCCCTCCCTGGTCATTGTCTCTGGCCTTCTTGCCATCTGGGGCCGAAACGGCTGGGCAAACCTCTTCTTGGGCCCGCTGGGCCTTCCCACCGGCTCATCCATCTTTGGCTTTTGGGGCATCATAACCGCCCACGTGATCCTAAACGGCGCTTTTGCCGGCCGCATATTCATCGATCGGCTGGCCGCCATTCCGTCTGAAAAGATAAAGCTCGGCCGCAGCCTCGGTCTTTCTAGTTGGCGCCGGTTCGCCATCATCGATGCATCCGCCCTCGTCAGCTCTATCCCTGGCGTCGCAGCGACGGTGTTTCTTCTCTGCTTCACCAGCTTCGCCATCGTCCTGACCTTGGGCGGCGGCCCGGCTAACCAGACGCTCGAAGTGGCCATCTATCAGGCCGTGCGCCTCGATTTCGATCTCGGCGCCGCGGTCAATCTGGCGCTCGTGCAATTGCTGGTCTGCGCAGTGATCATCATTCCAGCCACCACGCTTTCGCCACCCGCAACCCTGTTCGGGCGCCGCTCCACACTCCATTGGCCCGAGCCCGGTTGGCTGACCGTTCTCCAGGCCGCACTTCTCGCCGCCCTGCTCTTTGCCTTCATCGCGCCATTAGCGGCAGTGCTCGCCGAAGGCATGGGACCAGCCCTGCTCGCCGTTCTCAATCAACCCGCGTTCTGGGCGGCCAGTGCCACAAGCCTCTGGATCGGCGTCGCTTCGGCTGGCCTTGCCCTCGCTTTGGCTCTGGGGCTCGCAATGGCACGTGGGCTTCTAAGCACCTCAAAACTGCCGCGCGCGCTTTTGGGCCTGCCGGTCTTTACCTATCTCACCGTCCCTGCCGTTGTACTGTCGCTCGGCTTTTTCCTTCTGGCCCGGCAATTGGGCTTGCCCCCGAGCAACGCCGCTCCATTCGTGCTCGTCATAGCCAACGCGCTCTTGGCCCTGCCGTTCGTTTTCGCCGCCATTGCACCCCCGCTTGAAGCCCTGTCGGCGCGGCACGAAAAACTTATTCGATCTTTGGGGCTCTCAAGCTTTGCCCAATGGCGCCACATTGAATGGCCCTTAATGGGACGCCCGATCGGCTATGCCCTGGCGGTTGCCTTCGTTTTTTCGCTGGGCGATCTCGGCGTCATCTCGCTGTTTGGAACGTCCGAGTTTTCGACGCTGCCATGGTTGATGTATCGTGCCTTCGGCGCCTACCGCACCAACGACGCCGAAGCTATCGCCGCGATCCTTCTCGTCCTGAGCGTCTCCACCTTCATCCTCATTCCCAAACTCTTCGACTGGCTGACCCATGCTCACGATTGACCGGCTCGAATTCTCATATCCCGGCGCGACGACCGCATTTCACTTCGACCTCACTATTGCCGCAGGCGAAATCGTCGGCCTCACCGGGCCGTCAGGTTCGGGTAAATCCACCCTGTTCGATCTCATCGCCGGCTTCCTCACCCCAAACTCCGGCACCATTTCACTTGATGACCGCTCGATCCTGCCGCTGCCCCCGGAACGACGTCCAGTTTCGATCCTGTTTCAGACCGATAATCTCTTCGAGCACCTTTCGGCCGGCACCAATGTTGCCCTGGGCCTCGGCAATGCGATCCGCGCCGACGATCCGCGCGTCGCTGATGCCCTCGACGCAATGGAACTGCCGGGCCTCGCGAGCCGTCGCGCCGCCAACCTCTCTGGCGGCCAGAAACAGCGCGTGGCGCTGGCCCGCACGCTCTTGCGCAACCGCCCAATCCTTTTGCTCGACGAGCCATTCAACGGCCTCGACGACGCCACGGCACAGCCCATTCGCAGGGACATCGCCCGATTGGTCGTTGAGCGCGGCTGGCACGCCATCCTCGTTTCACATCAGGCCGAGGAAATCGCGACGATGTGCGCGCGTGTGTACGCAATCGAAAACGGAAAAGCCCGCCTCGTTACCGAAGCGGGCTCAAATCATTGACGAATTGATTGACCGTCACGCCCCGGCGTCAGAAGCCTCTGCAGCGTTCGAGTCGACACCACCTGCTGCAGCCGCATCGAGTTCCGACCACGCTGCCATCACGTCTTCAAAGATCGCCTGTCCCTCTTCACCCTTTTCCAGCGTCATGATGGCCCGGCGTCCGGTGCCATAGACCATCGCCAGATCGAGCCAGCCGCGATCGCTCAGAAGCGCGATGTTGTTTTCGACATCGATATCGCTGGCACTCGACAGTGCGAAAAGGAAGGAATTGCCGACAATCCTGGCCGAAGCGCCGGTCAGGGGCTGACCTTGGACCAGTTCCTGGTCCTTGAGCAGCACGCCGGGCAGATTGGCGATGGATCCCCCGACGAAGGTCTCCGCCACGGTAAAATTGACCTCCATCAGATGGCTTGCCGGAAGATTAGCATCCGCATTGCGACGGATCAGAACCTCGACATCAAGGTTTCGCGCCGGGATCGACGCATCCGCAACGATCGTCGGATTGCCCAATTCATCAGTGCCACGCGACCACTCGACACTGCCCGAATACGGCACTGCACCGGTCGTCTGGCCCGATTGCTCCTCGAGCAGCAAGGACTGCGCCCCCTCGGTGGCCAGCGCGACGCTGGGTTCTTCAAGCATCTCTTCGCTCGGCGCACCGTTGGTGTCCGCTTCGGCCGGCAGTCGATCCTCGAATGCCACCTCGGGTTCGGTCGGCGTTGTCGACGGTGTTACGGTCTCGGTGGACGGTGTCTGTTCGCCTGGAAGCGTCGCAGGGACCCCATCTGATGTGGCCGGCACGTCAGGCGTTGTATTGGTGGCCGGCGCGGTCGTCTGACCCGCTGGCGGAACGGCATCTTCGAAAGTGTCCGTACCGGGATCGGCCACGGCGACTTCGGTGGCCGGTTGTGTATCGCCCTGGGCGAACACGGTATTGAGATCGATATATCCCTCGCGCCAAGCCCAGAAGCCAGCCACACCGCCACCGCCGAGCAGCAGGACGGAAATAACGAGAAATATGGTCAGCGCCCCGGGGCCACTGCCCGAAGGCGTGTCCTGCGCGGGAACATCAGTCTCGGCTGCTGCGGGCGCGGCATCTGCCTGAGCAGCAGTTTCCTTGGCACTATCCTCGCTGTGCTCGCCCTGTGCTTCGCGATCGAGGGCAGCGATGGCGCGGTCGATTGCCACTTGCGCATCGGACACTTCCGGCGCGTTGAGAATGCCCGGCTCGAGGTCCACTTCCCGAACGCTCGACATCGCCGTTCCCGGTGCGGCGCTCAACGTTGCGCCGACCAGCGGCCGGCCATGAACGTCCACGAGGGGCGTTGGGCTGGTCTTACTGGCGTCCGCCTCGCTCAAGAGAAAATGTTTTTCGCTCGCCGCGGTCTCGGCCGCATCCGACATGCGCGCCGGTGAGACGAACGGGATGACCCTGTGGTCATCGTCATCGCTCATGCTCGACGGCTCATCGGCTTTTGGCGTCGCGCGCTCCGCCGAGGCGATGATATCCTCGATCGAACCCATGGCGTAGGAGGTATCCCCACCTTTGGGTGTGGTGTCCTCTGGAGCATCGTCGGCCGTTGAGGCCCCAAAATCTGCCTCGCCCGAAATCAGCCGCGCGATGCGGTCTTCCTCCGGCGTGCTCGAAACCATATCGGTCGCATCGGTCCCGGGTTCATCAACCACGGGCTCGCTGAACACCGGCTCGTTAGCATCGACAGCATCTTGCGTATCTTCCGGCGACCAGTCGGCAACAGGCTCGGCAATGTTTTCATCGCCACGCGGCTCGGGCTCGAATTCGGTAACCGGCCAGGTATCGACGACCTCGGCGCTTGCGATCCGATCGTCCGCATCCTCCGATAGGTCTTGTTGTGGCTCTTCGGCGATGACGACAGGCTCGAAAGCCGGTTCGTCTTCGCTTTCCGCCACATCCTCGATTTCCGGCTCGAACCGTTCGAATGGAGCAGGCTCCTCGACCACAGGAGCGGCCGGCTCGGGCGCGTACTCTTCCACCGGTGCGTCTTCGACAGCGCGGAAGCGGCCGAGCAGTTTCTCGGTCGCTTCGTGCTCGACTTCGCGAATGCAGTCTTCCAGCGCCAACCGGTGCGTGGTGATCTCGCGCGCCGGCAGCGGCGGCTCGATGGCACGCAACTGAGCAACGAGAGCGGTACGCGCTTTCTCGTACACGGCCCGACGATTGGCCCCGGTATTTTCCGGCAGGGCATCAAGCGCCTTGCGCAACAGTTCGCGATAGTCGGCCATTATTTACTCAACATCGTTTTTGCCGGCGTTGTGACAAAATTGTTTCTAAACAAGAAATCTCAATCTTGAAACGGGTCCTGCACTAAAATCGTGTCTTCCCGTTCAGGACTGGTGGACAAAAGCGCCACAGTTGCCCCAATCAGCTCTTCGACGCGACGCACATATTTGATCGCTTGAGCGGGAAGCTCGGCCCAACTGCGCGCGCCGGCAGTGGTCTCTTTCCAGCCTTCGAGCGTTTCATAGATTGGCTTGACTCGACTTTGTGCCCCCATTGAGGCAGGCAGATGGTCGATGCGCTCGCCATCGAGCTCATAACCGACGCAAACCTTGATCTCATCGAGCCCATCGAGCACGTCGAGTTTGGTCAACGCGATCCCATGGATTCCCGAGGTGCGGACCGTCTGCTTGACGATCACCGCGTCGAACCACCCACACCGACGCTTGCGCCCGGTGACGGTGCCAAATTCATGGCCGCGCTCGCCCAGGAATTGCCCGGTTTCGTTATCCTGCTCGGTCGGGAACGGCCCTTCGCCCACCCGCGTCGTATACGCCTTGGTGATCCCTAGCACGTAATCGACAGCCGTCGGCCCCAGCCCTGAACCCGGCGCGGCCTGCCCGGCCACCGTATTGGATGAGGTGACGAACGGATAAGTCCCATGGTCGTTGTCGAGCAACGCGCCCTGCGCGCCCTCGAACAAGATGCGCTCCCCGCGCTTGCGGCGTTCGTCGAGCAGTTCCCACACCCGATCCATGAACGGCAGGATCTGGTCGGCCACCGCCATCAGCTCATCGTGAATGACCTGCGCCTCGACCTCGGCAGCACCCATCCCGCGCCTCAACGCATTGTGATGCGTCAACAGCCGCTCGATCTTGTCCATAAGCGTCTCAGGCTCGCCCAGGTCGCACACGCGGATGGCGCGCCGACCAACCTTGTCCTCATAAGCCGGCCCAATGCCGCGACGGGTCGTTCCGATCTTGAGCCCTGAATTGGAATCCTCGCGCAGCGCGTCGAGTTCGCGGTGCAGCGACAGGATCAGTGGCGCGTTCTCCGCAATCCGCAACACGTCCGGGGTCACCGAAATCCCCTGCGCCGCGATCTTGGCGATCTCGGCGACGAAATGGTGCGGATCGACGACCACGCCATTGCCGATCACCGAAAACTTGCCCCGCACCAGCCCTGAAGGCAGCAGCGAGAGCTTGTAGCTCACCCCATCGATGACCAGCGTGTGACCGGCATTGTGACCGCCCTGATAGCGCACCACCACATCCGCGCGCTCCGAGAGCCAGTCGACAATCTTGCCCTTGCCCTCGTCGCCCCATTGCGAGCCGACCACAACCACATTCGCCATTTGTGCCAATCGTCCTTTGATTTTTCGTCCGAGATGTCCGCGCACTGCCCGTGCCAAGTCGGTAACGCGATGACAGATTTCGCATTCAAGTGAAGACGAAACGCTGATAAGTCCGGGTTCTATAAAGCACAAGGCCCGATATGACAAAGTCCAACCACCCCACCGGGTCCAGCCACTCACTCTTCGCCACGATCGCGAACCAACCCTATCTCCTGCTTGTGCTCTCCGCGCTGTTCTGGGGCGGCAATATCATTGCCGGAAAACTGGCCATAGGCGAGTTGGCACCCCTCGAGCTTTCCGCCATGCGCTGGCTCGTCGCCTTCCTCGTCATCGCCCCCTTCGCCTGGTCCGCGGTGCGCGCCGAGTGGGCCGAAATCCGGCGCGGCATCTTCTGGCTGGCGTTTTATGGCGTCGTAGGCTTTGTCAGCTTCAACGTGCTGCTTTACGCCGCAACGACCTACACCGCTGCGGTCAACGTTGCCATGATTCAGGCCGCGATCCCCGTCCTGGTCATGGTCGGCAATTTCGCGATCTTCCGCGTTCGCGCCTCGGCGCTCCACATCGTGGGCGTGACCCTCACCATCTATGGCGTCATCCACGTCGCGACCCACGGCGCCCCGCTCCGCCTCGTCGGGCTCGACGTCAATCTCGGCGACGCTCTGATGCTGTTGGCCGGCGCGCTTTATGCCCTTCATTCCCTGATGCTGCGCTACAAGCCCAAGATCGGCTGGATGAGCTTTATCGCCGTCACCAGCTTTTTCGCCGCCGTTTCGGCCTGCCTCTATCAGGCGATGTTTTCGACCGGTCCCGCTGCGCTCGTCGCCGATGTCGCGGCCATGAGCTGGCGCGGCTGGGGCGTCGTTCTCTATGTCGCCCTTCTGCCCTCGATCGTTGCTCAGATGACCTACGCGCGCGGCGTCGAATTGATCGGCCCCAATCGCGGCAGCCTGTTCATCAACCTGATCCCCGTGTTCGGCGCTCTATTGGCCGTCGGCCTCCTCGGAGAATCGCTCGAACCCTTCCACATGATCGCCGCGCTGTTCATCATCGCCGGCATCGCGATTGCGGAATATGCCGGCCGCCGCCATCTCAAGGATGTGCTGAAACCGCAATAAACAAGGCCGGCATCGCTGCCGGCCCCTTTTGAATTTTCAGGCGCTCGTCTCAGACGTTGAAATCAAGCCGCTTGGCTTGCTTCACGCCTTCGAGGCCCGCGATCTGGCCCAATTCCCCGGCCGTCAAATCGCTATCGATCGACACAAGCGCGATCGCATCCTTGCCCTGCTCCACACGCCCCAGATTGAAGTTGGCGATATTGATCCCCAACATGCCCATCAGAGTGCCCAGACGACCGATAAAGCCGGGCTTGTCCTCATTGGTGATGTAAAGCATGTGCGAGGTGAGCTCGGCTTCAAGCGCGATGCCCTTCACTTCCACGATACGCGGTGCCTTCGAGCCATACACAGTGCCCGCAACGCTGCGTTCCTGCCGCTCGGTAACGACCGTCAGGCGGATGAGATTGTCATACGCCCCGACCTGCTCGCGCGTCGTCGTCTCGACGGCAATGCCGCGATCCTTGGCCAGTGCCGGTGCGGACACCATGTTCACATCGCCCAGCAACGGCGTCAGAACACCGTTGAGCACCGCAGCCACCATCGGCTTGGTATTGAGCGCCGCAACGTCCCCTTCGAACTCGATCCTGATGCCGCTGATCGCCGTTTCGGTCAGTTGACCCGCGAACGAACCAAGATGCTCCGCCAGCTTGACGAACGGCGTCAGCCGTGGCGCTTCTTCAGCCGAAATCGACGGGAAGTTAAGTGCATTGGTGATCTCGCCCGTCATCAGGTAGGCCGAGATTTGCTCGGCAACCTGCAGCGCAACATTTTCCTGAGCTTCGGTCGTCGATGCACCCAGATGCGGCGTGCAGATGACGTTTGGCACGCCGAACAGCGGGTTCTCCTTGGCCGGCTCTTCGAGGAACACGTCGAGCGCCGCCCCCGCAACCTTGCCGCTCTCCAGCGCATCTTTCAGCGCCGCTTCGTCGATCAGCCCACCACGCGCGCAGTTCACGATCCGCACACCGTCTTTCATCTTGGCAAAGGCGTCTGCGTTGATGATGTTACGCGTCGCATCGATCAGCGGCGTGTGCAGCGTAATGAAATCGGCGCGCGCCAGCAGCTCGTCCAGCTCGACCTTTTCCACCCCGATGTCGACGGCACGTTCCGGCGTCAGGAATGGGTCGTAAGCCACGACCTTCATCTTGAGCCCCTGCGCGCGGTCGGCCACGATCGAACCGATATTGCCCGCCCCGATCAGGCCCAGCGTCTTGGATGTGACTTCGACACCCATGAAGCGGTTCTTTTCCCACTTGGACGCGCGCGTCGAGGCATCGGCCTCCGGGATTTGCCGCGCCAGCGCCAGCATCAGCGAAATGGCGTGTTCTGCCGTAGTGATCGAATTGCCGAATGGGGTGTTCATGACGATCACGCCCTTGGCGGTCGCTGCCGGAATGTCGACATTGTCGACCCCGATCCCTGCGCGCCCGATCACCTTGAGATTGTTGGCCGAAGCCAAAATCTTTTCCGTCACCTTGGTCGCCGAGCGAATGGCCAGCCCGTCATACTGCCCGATGATTTCGGCCAGCTTGTCCTTGTCCTTGCCAACATCGGGAAGATAATCGACCTCGACCCCATTGCTCTTGAAAATCTCGATCGCCGCCGGGCTGATCTTGTCCGAAACGAGTACCTTGGGCATAGCGCCCTCCTGAAAGTGAATGGTCTAAAGTGCCGGCCCCGGGGCCCGTTTCCCTTCTCCCCTTGCGGGAGAAGGTGGGCCGGCGAAGCCGGGTTGGATGAGGGGTGCGCAGCGCCCGATCAGGACGCCAACGCCGCCTTCTTTTCCTGGGCAAACGCCCAGTCGAGCCATGGTGTCAGCTTTTCAAGATCGGCCGTTTCAACCGTCGATCCGCACCAGATGCGAAAGCCCGTGGGCGCATCGCGATAACCGCCGATGTCATAGGCAACGGCTTCCTTGTCGAGACGCGAAACCACAGCCTTGGCCAGCTTCGCCTGAACGTCGTCCGGCAAAGCCGTGACGTCCGGGTCGACGATCTTCAAACACACCGAAGTGTTGGACCGCACAGCGGGATCGGTGGCAAGGAAATCGACCCAGGCGGTCTTTTCCACCCAGTCCGAAATCGCCTTGGCATTGGCATCGGCACGCGCCTGCAGCGCCTTGAGGCCACCGACCTTCTGCCCCCATTCCATAGCATCGACGGCGTCTTCGACGCAGATCATCGAGACCGTGTTGATGGTAGCGCCTTCAAAGACGTCGGCCATAAGCTTGCCGCCCTTGGTCAGCCGGAAAATTTTCGGCATTGGACGGTTGGCGGGAGTAAAGGTTTCCAGCCGTTCGACGGCGCGCGGTGAAAGGATCAGGATACCATGGGCGGCTTCACCGCCCAGCGCCTTCTGCCAGGAAAACGTCACCACATCGAGCTTGGAGAAATCGAGGTTCTGCGCAAACGCAGCCGAGGTCGCGTCGCAAATCGTCAGCCCTTCGCGGTCGGAAGGGATCCAGTCGCCATTGGGCACCCGCACGCCCGACGTCGTGCCGTTCCAGGTGAATACCACGTCGCGGGAAAAATCGACCTGATCGAGATCGGGCAGTTCGCCATATTCGGCCTTGAGCACCCGCACATCGTCGAGCTTCAACTGCTTTTGCACGTCGGTGACCCAGCCCGCGCCAAACGATTCCCAGGTCAGCATATCGACGCCACGCGCGCCAAGCATGCCCCACAGCGCCATCTCGACGGCGCCCGTGTCCGATGCCGGCACGATGCCGATCAGGTAATCGTCTGGAACTTCGAGCAATTCACGCGTCAGATCGATCGCGCGCTGAATGCGGGCCTTGGCCGGCTTGGCCCGATGGGACCGCCCCACCAGCGCACCCGAAAGCGCTTCGATCGTCCACCCGGGACGCTTCGCACAAGGACCTGACGAAAAATTGGGATTGGCCGGACGCACGTCCGGAAGGGCGGCGTTGGCCGCTGAAATATCTGTCATGTTGCTCCATCCTTACAGATGGGTCGTCCCTCGTTGGGGAGGGATGGCCCGCAGCCCGTATAGGGGAGGATGGGGGCAGTTGGCAAGGGTGAGTTTTAGGGAGTTCAAATAGGTTGCGAACCTAGCGCCCCACTGACCTTCGCGCTTGTAGTCCTAATTCACCGTCCTCCAGGTTCCGCGTCTCTGTGCCCCTGTGCCCCCGACCACCCTCGCCAGCGAAAAACTTATCCCCGCGCGCCAAACCGCATCCATACTGCTCTCACGAACCCGCGTTGATGGACGCAAGCGCAACGAACGTTTGGGCGGGTTTGGTTCGGGTTCCTTGCGGGTCGCCGCAGGGAAGGCCTAAACGTCACAAGTGCCGGTCGTCGCCCCCATACGACGGCTTACCGGGGAAACCCGGCGGGGATTGACCCCAGCCTTCTGAAGGGCGAGTAAGCCAAAAATCCCGAGCGCCTGGGGCGATGATCGCTTCATATAAAACAAATACAGTGCGGAGCGCTCATCGCCCCATGCCGTCTTTGAAATTGCAGCGACCCGATGGTAGCGCCAGCGGGCACATCCGCATGCCTATGGGAATGAACCCAAGGAGCGAACCGGGCGATCAGGCGCCGTGAAATTCTTCAGCAGCAAAAGCGATCTTGAGAACAACGCCCTGCTCTCCGGGTTCGAACACGAGATCGCACTGCAACTCCGCGCAGATCACCCGCGCAATCTGCATGCCCAGCCCGCCCGAGCGGGTGTCGGCATTTTCGCCAAGCCCCACCCCGTCGTCGCGGCAGGTCACATGGACCAGCCCGTCGGCGCCTCGGGTGATGGCGATCGAAACCGAACCGCCCTTCCCGTCCGGAAAAGCGTGCTTGTAGGAATTGGTCACAAATTCGTTGATCAGCGTGCCGACCGCCACCGCCTGTCGCGAGCCCACCGTAACGGGGACCACCGCCACGTCGAGCGTCACGTTCTCCGGCGCACCGGTCAGAAGATGATCGCAAAGGCTCGCCACATACCGGTCCAGCGCCACGGTCGGCCCGGCGTCGGCGAGATAGAGCTGTTCGTGCAGCGTCGCCACCGCCGAGATCCGGTTGCCGGTTGCTGCCAGCGCGTCCCGCGTATCATCGGACTTCGCCCCGCGCGCCTGCAGCCGGACATAGGCCGAAAGCGATTGCAGCGAGTTTTTGACCCGGTGATCGACTTCCTGGCGCAGCAATGTCGTCGCCCTGAGCGCCTTGCGCATCTCGAGCTGCGCCATCACCTGACGCGCCAGAACCCGCAGCGTGTCCCGCTGCAACGGCGTCAGCGATTTGGGCTCGTAGTCCAGCACGCACAGCGTTCCGAGCGGCAACCCGTCCTGAGTCAACAGCTGCGCTCCGGCATAAAACCGCAATCCGGGCTCTCCGGTACACAGCGGATTATCCTGCATGCGTGGATCGGCCAGCGTATCGTGGATTTCCACGAACCTGCTCTCGAGAATGGCATGCGAGCAGATCGAAGTGGCCAGCGGCGTTTCCCGTACGCCCAGCCCGGTCTCGGCCTTGAACCATTGCCGGTCCACGTCGATCAGGTTCACCACCGAAATCGCGGTGCCGCAGATGGCCGAGGCGAGTTCGACGATGTCGTCAAAATCCTTCTCGCGATCCGTGTCCAGAACCTCGTAGGAGTACAGCGCCTGGAGCCGTTCCGCCTGCAAGGGGTGTGGTCTGGCTTGCATGCAAGCTCCGTACTAAAGTTTTTCGGTGCCCCCGAGCGCGAGCTATATCGGGTTTATGCTCTTTCGGATAGTCACCCCCTCAGTGCCGCAGGCCCGGCGCCTCCTGGCCGGTGCTCTCGACATATTCCCGATACCCGCCGCCAAATGTCCGCACACCCTCTGGCGAAACCTCGAGGACCCGATTGGACAATTCGGCCAGAAAGTGCCGGTCGTGCGAAACGAACAGCATCGTGCCCTCATAGTTCGACAAGGCTTCGATCAGCATCTGCTTGGTGGCGATGTCGAGGTGGTTGGTGGGCTCGTCGAGCACAAGGAAATTGGGGGGATCAAACAGCATCATGGCCATCACAAGCCGCGCCTTTTCCCCGCCCGACAGCACGCGGCACTTCTTCTCCACATCGTCGCCGGAAAAACCGAACGCCCCGGCCAGCGCCCGCAACGGCGCCTGCCCCGACTGCGGAAACTCCTGCTGCAACATGTCGAAGATCGACAGATCGCCATCGAGAACATCCATGGCGTGCTGGGCGAAATATCCCATCTTGACGCTCGGGCCGCGTCTGACCGACCCCTGGTCGGGTTCGGCCGTTCCCGTCACCAGCTTGAGCAGCGTCGACTTGCCGGCCCCGTTCACCCCCATGATCGCCCAGCGCTCCTTGCGCCGAACGTGGAAATCGAGCCCGTCATAGATCGTCTTTTCGCCATAGCGCTTGGAGACGTCCTTGAGCACTGCAACGTCCTCGCCCGAGCGCGGCGCCGGACGGAACTCAAACACCACCCTTTGCTGACGCTTAGGCGGCTCGACGCGATCGATCTTGTCGAGCTTTTTCACCCGGCTTTGCACCTGCGCCGCGTGACTGGCCCGCGCTTTGAAGCGCTCGATGAACTGGATTTCCTTGGCGAGCATCGCCTGCTGCCGCTCGAACTGAGCCTGCTGGTTCTTGTCGGCAATAGCCCGCTGATCCTGATAGAATTCGTAATCGCCCGTATAAGAGGTGAGCGTCCCCGCATCGATCTCGATGATCTTGTTGACCACCCGGTTCATGAACGAGCGATCATGCGAGGTCATCAACAAGGCGCCGGAGAAATTCTTCAAAAACTCCTCGAGCCAGATCAGGCTTTCGATATCGAGATGGTTGGACGGTTCGTCGAGCAGCAGCACATCGGGCCGCGCCAGAAGAATGCGGGCAAGCGCCACGCGCATTTTCCACCCGCCAGACAACGCGCCGACCTCGCCGTCCATCATGGCCTGGGAAAACCCGAGCCCGTCGAGAACCTCGCGGGCCCGTCCGTCGAGCGCGTAACCGTCCAGCTCCTCGAACTGCTCGGTCACCTCGCCATAACGCGCAATGATCGCGTCCATGTCGTCGGCACTATCCGGATCGCCCATATCGGCCTCAAGCTGCCGCATCTCCGAGACGAGAGCAGCAACCGGCCCGGCACCATCCATCACTTCGGCCACCGCCGAGCGTCCGCCCATCTCGCCGACATCCTGGGAGAAATACCCGATCGTCGTTCCACGATCGACCGACACCTGCCCCTCATCGGGCGCTTCTTCGCCGGTGATCATGCGAAACAGCGTCGTCTTGCCCGCCCCGTTCGGGCCGACAAGCCCGATCTTTTCCCCCTTTTGCAACGCAGCGGAGGCTTCGATGAAAACGATCTGCTTGCCGTTTTGCTTGCCGATATTTTCGAGACGGATCATGGAGGGCACCTTCAAAGACAAGGCCGCCCCAACCGGAGCGGCCATTCTGAGCGCCGTAAATCACTTCACGGCGACACTTGCAAGACGGTGCGACTATTCGGCGTAGATCATCTTGCGCGTCATGCCGCCGTCAACAGTCAAAACCTGTCCGGTAACGAACCCCGCATCAGCCAGATACAAAACCGCCTGTGCAATATCCTCGGGCCGCCCCACGCGACCCACCGGGTGCTGCGCGTGATCTTTCTCCCGCAACGCGGTGTCCTCCGTGATCCATCCCGGAGCAATCGCGTTAACGCGAATGTCTGGCCCGAGCGAAATGGCCAGAGAATGTGTTAGCGCCACGAGCCCACCCTTGGACGCTGCATAAGCCTCGGTATTTGGCTCCGACATGAAGGCCCGCGTCGAAGCCATATTGATGATCGAAGAGCCCGTCCCCATCAACCTTACCGCAGTCCGCGTCACCAAAAATGCACCGGTCAAATGGCTGTCGATGACCTTCCGCCAGTCCGAAAGCGACAATTCGGCAATCGGACTATTATCAGGTCCCGCGATACCAGAATTATTGACCAGCAGATCGAGGCGATCCCACCCCAGCGCATCGAACGCAGCTGCGACCGAGGCCTCGCTGCCGACATCACAAATGATCGAGGTGCCGATTTCGGACGACTTGAGATCGAACGCGGCGATCTCCCAACCCTCCTCATTCAGCCTCTTGCATATGCCGGTTCCGATAAGCCCCGCACCGCCGGTAACGATCGCCCGCCTTGCCATACCACTGTCTCCATTGCTGTTCCGCTGCACAAACCCAGCTGCAGGACCAAAGGTTGCCGCCTAAAGCGCCTTGGTACGATAGAGCGCAATGCGGATGCCATTGTTGTCGACGGTACGCCCAGGCTTTTCGAACGGCAGACCGGTCGCTCGGGCAAGCGAGGGATCAGCCGTGATCAATCCCACACGCCAGCCGCTAAATCGACTTTGCAGCACCTGTCCGAGCGCTCCATAAACTGGGTAGAGCTTTTTTCGGTCCCCGATGCGCAGCCCATACGGCGGGTTGACTATCACCAGCCCAGTCGGGCTATCGGGCCGCTCAAGCGCTTCGACCGGCTTTTGGGAAAACTGCGTCCGTTCACTTATCCCCGCACGCTCGGCATTGGCTATGCTCATCGCAATGGCGCCGGCATCCCTGTCACTGCCATAGAAGGTGAGGTCGGTTGATGATGGCTTATATTGGGACCGCAGATTATCCCACCTTGTCGGATCGAAACCTGCCAACTTTTCGAACGCAAAATGACGCGCCCGCCCGGCGGGGAGACCCACTGCAATTTCGGCAGCTTCAATGACAAAAGTTCCAGACCCGCACATGGGATCAACGACCGGTTCCTGCCCCTCATATCCACATTGGCGCAAAAACAACGCCGCGAGCGTCTCACGCATGGGCGCTTTGTTGACGGCCTGCTTGTGCCCGCGCTTGTGCAGGCCCTCGCCCGAGGTATCGACGCTGACTGTGCATTCATCATTATCGATCCGCACCAGGACGCGGACGATTGCGTCCGATGAGACAGGCGCGCCCAGTTCCTCGGCGATCGCGGTTTCAACGCGCTGAGCGGCGGCACCCGAATGATAAATCTTGGACTTGCGGCAGGTGGCTTCGACCCGGACAGGCACGTCGGCGCGCAGGATAGCGCTCCAGTCGAGACCGCGCGCCTTCTTATCCAGTTGCGCAAGATGGGTCACGCGGAAGTGCGCAAAGCGCACGAGCACCCGACCGGCGCCGCGCATCTGCAGATTGGCCCTCCAGACGTCATGCCATGTGCCGTTGAAGGCGACGCCACCCGGTTCGATCCGTGCGCTCGTAAAGCCGACGGATTGCGCCTCCGCCAACAGCGGCACCTCGAGCCCCGGCATAGCGACAAGGAAGATTTCAAATGTCTCTGGCATGTTCATCGCGCCTCATTAGACCGAAGGCGTCTCATGGGCGAGGGTTTTGTGATGCCTCTCGCCTGCGATGCCGGTCGAACGGTCGGGCCATGATCCATTCGACAGGTCCGCGCCGGAGATACCGCCTCCAGGCAATGGCAAAACCGATACCCAATACTGCCAGCATCATCGCCGATGGGGCAGCATGGCGAACATCGGAAAACCGCAGACGGTCCTCCAGGAAATGAAGCGCGACCAGATGGGCGATATAATATGTCAGCGCCACCTGCCCTAGAGCTGCCAGAGGCCAGATCGCCGATGGCCAACGCCGCCCGATCGCCAGCCCGATGCCCACGAGAGCCGTTGCCGAGCCGATACTCGAAATCAACCAAAGCGGCATCTGGCTATGGCCATCGGCAATCAGCAAATTTCGCCAGTCGGTACTGTCATCGGGTCGCCCGTATTGACCAAGCGCCAACCAGGAAATGGCTTCCGCCGATATCGCTACGACGATGCCGCTCGCAATCAAAATCCATTGCACGGACGCATATGTCAGCTTTTGGCGACCAATCCACATGCCCCATATGACAATCGCGCCCCAGACAAGGACTGGATACGGCCCTGTCAGGACCAGCCCGGCGAGGACATCTCCCAAGCCATCGCCCCATCCGACGGTTTCCCGCTCGACGACATCACTCAAAAGGCGGCGAAGGACGAAGTACGCAATCGGTCCGACAAGCGCGGTGGCGATGCCCAATCCAAACAGCAGCGAAGGGGATGCCGGGATCAAAAGAAGCGCCAGAAGATAGAACGCTGTGTAATGCTGCAGGATAACCGCGACGCCATGGTCGAGACTTTGAAGCCCCAGCCCGATCAACAAGAACAGCGCGGCAATCCAGAACAGCCGGAGCCGCGCGTCCCAGCGGCGCTCGTCCGTTCGAGACAACAGCGCGGCACCAATCCCGGCCACAAGTACAAAGAGCACCGAGGCCCGTCCGTGCGGGAAACCATATATTGCACCGCCCAGACCTTCGGCGCTGTTGGGTCCGACATGGACCATTGTCATGCCGATGACCGAAAGCCCGCGTGCGGCGTCGACACCCATCAGCCGGCCGGAAAAGGAGCGATAATTGTCGGCTATATCAGTTGTCAATTCGGCACATCATTTACCACAAACGAAAGGGGCGCTCCGTTAGGAACGCCCCGAAAACATAAAATTCGGTCTGGCTTACATACCCGGCGTAGTGGTGGTCGTCGGATCAGCCGGAGTTGTTGTCGCCGCAGGATCAGCCGGCGGAACGGTACCATCGCCTGGAGGGGCGTCGCACGCTGCAACCGCGAGCATCAAGGGCAAGGCGAGAAGGGCAAGAAACTTACGCATTTCAGTTCTCCTTTGTCTTCCGTGGTTAAAATGATCAGAACCGGTTTGGGTTCCCTATTCGGCCAGCAAAGTGTCAACTTCATCCTGTATTTGTTCAGCCAAAGCGGGATCTGCCTGTGCTGCGGTCAGCACGGCGTTGTATTCGTCAACGGACAAACCATCGATTCCTTCAACGGCTGCAACCATTTGCTGCTGCGCCTCAAATTGAAGGCTGGTCAAATCTTCATCGGTCTCGGCTGTTTGCATTTGCTGCTCGAACGCCATGCCGATTTCCATAACTTCTACATACGCGACTGCGAACGCACCGATCTGGGCATCGCTGAAATCAGTTGCTGGAGCGACCATTGCCGGCTGCTCAGGCGCGGCCGTCGTACCCGCATCTTGCGCAATGGCCGGTCCGAAGCTTGCTGCCAGAAGCGCCACGCCGGAAAGCGTCGCCGCGAGGTTGATGCGAAGGGTCATATCTGGTCCTTTTCCGTTCGTTACGGAACGCCTCTCAGAGACGAACACTCACTTACCGGTCGCCTGCGGCCACCGGCCGGAGAACCATCGCGAGTCAGGATGACGAAAATGTGATATGTGAATTTCCCTTTAGTAATCAAAAACTTGCATCTAGAACCCTGGGCGCATCCGATCTCACGGAGGCAAAAATAGGCGACAAGGCGGCACTTTCGCCCCGTGCGTGGCCATCTCCTGTCCCTCGCTCTATAAGTGAGCTCAATCCTCGATTCCCCAATGGTAAGTCCAGACATGAGCTTGGCCGCATCCCGATCGCCCACATGGGT
Organism: Pelagibacterium luteolum; assembly: GCF_900100665.1. Taxonomy (GTDB): domain Bacteria; phylum Pseudomonadota; class Alphaproteobacteria; order Rhizobiales; family Devosiaceae; genus Pelagibacterium; species Pelagibacterium luteolum. The sequence continues at coordinate 35,645 of NZ_FNCS01000019.1, read as the reverse complement.
ACAGCCGGTTTTTTCCGGGCTCCTCGCGTCGGTCGTCGGTTTTGCCAGTTCCTTTGCCATTGTGTTGCAGGGCTTTGACGCAGTAGGGGCCACGCCCGATCAGGCCGCCTCGGGTCTCTTTGCGCTGACATTGGGCATGGGCCTTCTGGGCATCGTTCTCAGTCTGGTCTGGAAAATGCCCATCGCCATCGCCTGGTCCACACCGGGCGCAGCGCTGTTGATCGCCACGGGCACCGTAGAAGGCGGATTTTCCGCCGCTGTCGGTGCCTTTATGGTCGCTGCAATGCTGACGGTGCTGGCGGGCCTCTGGCGGCCATTCGGACGGGCTGTGGCCTCGATTCCCATGCCACTCGCCGCGGCAATGCTGGCAGGAATCCTGTTTAACCTCTGCCTTGCGCCTGTTCAGGCGGTGGCTGAGATGCCGATGCTGGCGCTGCCCGTCGTCATCGTCTGGGCGCTGACACTGAAATTCGCGCGCATCTGGGCAGTGCCCGCCGCAGTCCTTGTAACGGTGATTGTAATAGCGCTCTCCACCGACTTGCCCTCTGGACTTCTGACCGCATCCCCTACACCTATCCTAGTCATGCCGTCCCTGACCTTCGACGCCATAATCGGCATCGCCATACCGCTCTTTGTGGTCACCATGGCATCTCAGAATATTCCGGGCCTCGCCGTTCTGAATACCAACGGCTATCGACCGGCGGTTGGCCCCATCTTTATCTCGACTGGCCTCGTGAGCGGCATCGGCGCTGCGATCGGCGGGCAGATGATCAACCTCGCCGCAATCACCGCGGCACTCTGCGCAGGCCCCGATGCCCATCCCGACCCAGCCAAACGCTACATCGCGGCAGTTGCCGGCGGAGCCTTTTACGTCGTTCTTGCACTCGGCGCTGGCCTGGCTGCAGCCCTTGTCACCGCAGCACCACCGTTGTTGATCCAGACGGTCGCGGGGCTCGCCCTGGTGGGCAGCCTTGCCTCGGCCCTCATCGGCGCGCTCGAAGGCGAGCGCTTGCGGCTGCCGGCCATACTCACCTTCATCACCGCAGCTTCGGGCCTGACCCTTTTCGGCATCGGCGCCGCCTTCTGGGGACTTTTGGTCGGTGGAGCCATGATGCTTGTACTCGACGGCGCCCAAACGAAAACGGGCGGCCCCAAGGACCGCCCAGATGAAAGCATGAAAGACCGGTGACCTTAGAACCGATACCGGACCGTAGCGCGGATTTCATGGATCAGCGTGTCGTCGATCGCGTACGGAGGAGTCGAGTTATCGTTTTCGATGCTGTTGATGTAGAGGGCACGGTAGCCAAGGTCGGCAACGACCGCGCCGAAATCATAGCCCACACCAGCCATACCGGCTGCAGCAAAGCTGGTATTGGAGCCCCACTCGCCTGGCCCCACATTGTCTGTCACCCGAGATTCGTTGAACGCCACACCGGCACCTGCACCGACGTAACCGAACGTGCCACCCGCTGCTGTGAGACCGTCACCGCCAAGGCCGAAATCATAGTAAACGTTAGCCAACGCGATGGTCGAACGCAGTTCCAGTGAGCGGTCGCCGAGACCGTCGGGCACATCCGCCGTCATGTCATTGTTGAGGAGATAATCAACGGTCGCATCAAAGCGAAGGCCGGTGCCTGTTTCGTAACCAGCGCCGATACCGGCGCTATATCCCCAGCCACCTTCGGTGATCTCGAAAATCTCGCCCGTCTCAGGATGCCGTGCCTCACGGCCCCAGGCATAATTTCCCGCCGCACTGCCGCGCAGGTAGAACGAGCCCATCAGCCCTTCGTCAACGGGCGGCACGTAGTCTTTAAAGACCGGATAGTCGAATGTTACGGGGTCTGCAGCAAATGCCGCAGTCGAAAAGATTGCCGCAGTTGCAAAGGCAATCGGAGCCACCAGCTTATTCATGAGCGCTTTCCCTAAGCGAGACAAATCACGTGATTTCAATCAACCTTAGAGTGACTTTGTTAAAGCGCGATTAACCGTAATTTTTAACCTGTGCTTACGCTACTTTGCCAATGGCACTCGCAATTTCACTGACCACTTGGGAGACGAGCTTGGCGTCGTCGCCCTCGCCCATGACACGAATCACCGGCTCGGTTCCCGATTCGCGGATAATCAGACGCCCGCTTTTCCCAAGCCGGATTTCCGCTTCGGCGATCAAATCCTTCACCGATTTGTCCTCCAAAGGCTTGCCGCTGCGGTAGCGGATGTTCTGGAGCAATTGCGGCACGGGTTCGAAGCGGTGGCACACTTCGGAGACCGGCTTGCCCTCCTGCTTGACCACAGCCAGAAGCTGAAGCGCCGCGACGAGGCCGTCGCCAGTTGTGGTGAAATCGGAGAGAATGATGTGCCCGGACTGTTCACCGCCGACATTGTAGCCCTTGCCGCGCATGGCTTCGAGAACATAGCGGTCGCCCACGCTGGTGCGCTCGAGCAGCAGCCCCTGCCCTTCGAGATAGCGCTGCAGCCCGAGATTGGACATGACCGTTGCAACGATACCGCCGCCCACCAGTTGCCCGCGCTGGTGCCAGGACGAACCGATGACGGCCATCAACTGGTCCCCATCGACCTCATTGCCCTTTTCATCGACGATCAGCACGCGATCGGCATCGCCATCGAGCGCAATGCCGATGTCGGCGCGCAGATCCTTGACCTTCTGGATCAACGCACCCGGCGCGGTCGACCCGCAATTGTCGTTGATGTTGTAGCCATCGGGCGTAACGCCAATGGAAATGACTTCGGCGCCCAGTTCCCAGAGGACTTCCGGCGCGGTCTTGTAGGCAGCGCCATTGGCGCAATCGACGACGACACGCAGGCCGGTAAAGTCAATATCGCGCGGCAGGGTGCGCTTCGCATATTCAACGTAACGCACGCGCGCCTCTTCGACGCGACGGGCGCGTCCGATGTGGGTGCCGCGCGCCAAGCGCTCGGTGAGATCGGAATCGATCAGCTTTTCGATCTCGGCTTCAAAGCCGTCCGATAGCTTGTATCCGTCGGGGCGAAAGAGCTTGATGCCATTGTCCTCGAACGGATTGTGCGATGCGGAAATCATTACGCCCACGTCAGCGCGCATGGAGCGTGTCAGCATGGCGACAGCCGGGGTCGGCATTGGGCCAAGCAGCAGGACATCCATGCCCACGGCGGTAAATCCGGCTGTTAGCGCGTTCTCGATCATATAGCCCGAGCGCCGCGTGTCCTTGCCGATCACGACCCGGTGCGCGTAATCGCCGCGCTTGAAGGCAAGGCCGGTGGCCATGCCGACGCGCAATGCAAGGTCGGGGGTCAGCTTTGCGCCATTCGCAAGCCCGCGGATACCGTCGGTGCCGAAGTATTTCCGTGCCATGATAGGATGAATCCCGTTTGCCCAAAGCAGCCCAGTTATATACCGCCACAGTGGTGAAGAAAAAGGCAGAGTTGAGTCTGCGGTAAATGCCTCGCCTTACCCGAGGCTTTTGAGCAACAAGAAGCGGTAGGTGTTGACCCTCTCGAACGCCTCGGGCGAGCGATAATCGGCCTTGAGACGCTCGACGATGTTTTGGCGCTCCTTTTTCGGGACGAAAATCTTGTAGAGCCAGGAGCCGATGCGAAAAAGGATCGGGCGCTTTGCAGAAAGCAGCGCGGTGACCTGTTCCACGGTCGGGGCTACGAACCCGCGATAGACCTGCTGGTCGACAGCCATGGTCTGGGCCGCCGCTTTGGTCACGTCATGGCTTTCCACAAGTTCGAACCCATGACGTTCGATGGCGGTCAGAAATTCAGTATAGCGATGCCCGCCACCGGGCTGGCGTCCACCCTCATAGCCTTCTGAGCGGAAACAGTCGGCGATGACGACATGTCCACCCGGCACGAGAAGCGCTTTGAGCTTTTCAAGACTGACGTCGAGTTTGACGTATTGGAAGCTCTCGGAGAACATGCAGATATCGAAGGGGCCCGTGCCGGAAAACGTCTCGAACTTTGTTTCATGCACCTTGGCGTTGGGCCCTAGTTTTTCGGCGGCGACTTCGGCCTGCAAATGGCTAGGCGTGATCATTTCGACACTATAACCCTTGTCGAGCAGCACCTTGGCCATTTCGCCGGTGCCCCCGCCAATGTCGAGCAAGCGGCCCGGGGCGGGTGGGATGAGCGAGAGGAGCTTGTCGACATAGCGCTCCTGGGCCATCCGCAATTGCGGGATATTGGGCCGCTCGCCGGGCTCCCAGAGCCCGTAGTGGAGCCATGGGCTGTCGGCGAAGGTCTTGGCCACATAGACGTAAAGGTCGAGGCCTTCGGTTTTGGTGTCGATCTTTGCCACTATTGATGTGTCTCCGTTTGACCTCTCGGTAAACAAGCACATCGGCAAAAACAAGATTGCTTACGGCTGGCGTCAGAATTCGCTCCAATCCTGGGCGATTGCCGTATTGCCTCGGGATGCAAATCGCACGCGCGGGCGCATATCCTTTTGCGTCTCGGCCTCGGTTCCAGCAAGCTTGAACACAGCGACGATGCCGTCGAGTTCGATGGCCTGGCTCTCAGTCTGTTCGACGGCGGCATTTGTCTGTTCGACGAGAGCCGCATTGTGCTGGGTCATTTCGTCAAGCTGACGCACGGCGACATTGATTTCTTCGATGGCCGACGACTGTTCGGCACTTGCCTTGGCGATGGCTGCGACCAGCGACGAGCTTTTCTGCGCCGAGTTGAGGATGGCATTGAGGCGATCTGCCGCCTGTTCGACCAACCGCGTGCCGCCGTTGACCTCATTGGCGCTGGCTTCGATCAACGTCTTGATCTCCGCCGACGCGTCGGCAGCCGACTGCGCCAGGCGCCGCACCTCGATGGCAACAACGGCAAACCCCTTGCCGGCCTCGCCCGCCCGCGCCGCTTCTACCGATGCGTTCAGAGCCAGAAGATTGGTCTGGAACGCGATGTCATCGATCATCCCAATGATGTTGGAAATTCTGGCTGAAGACGCGGAGATGCGCTGCATGGCCGCGCTGGCTTTCGCCATCACCTCGCCACCCTCTGTAGCCGAGTGCGACAGGGCGCCTGTGTTTTCCGCCGCCGTCCGGGCATCGTTGGCGCTAGCGATAACCGCACCGGCCAATTGCTCCATTGTGGCCGAGGTTTCCTCGCTCGTTGCCGCCTGACGCGTCGTGCGTTCCGAGAGATCGTTGGCACCGGTCAGCAATTCGCTGGTCGCGGTCTTTACGGTGCGTGATGTGTCTTTCAGGCGCGAGACGATCCCTGAGAACGTGTCGAGTGTCTTATTGTAAGCGCTCCGCAGCGTCTCGTACTGGCCGGAAAATTGCTGCTCGATGCGGCCCGACAAATCGCCCTGCGCCATGCGTTCGAGGCTCATGCTCATGAGATCGATGACGGCTTCGGCGCGCTTGCGTTCGGTGATATCGGTCGCGAACTTGATGATCTTGATCGGTTTTCCCGTGGGGTCGAGAACCGGGTTGTAGCTCGCCTGGATCCAGATTTCAGCGCCGCCCTTACCCCGGCGCTCGAATTCGCCGGCGACAAATTCGCCACTCCGCAGCCGTTGCCAGAAATTGGCGTAGTCGGCAGTTTTGACGAGTATTGGATCGCAGAACATGCCGTGATGGCGGCCTTTTATCTCCGCGAGTGCATAGCCGACGGTGGACAGGAAATTCTCATTGGCGGTGAGCACAGTGCCGTCGAGCGTGAATTCGATCACCGCCTGAACCCGGTGGATCGCCGCGATCTGCGCGACATGATCGGCGGCACGGCGCTTTTGCTCGGTTATATCGGATGCGAATTTGATGACTTTGACTGGGTTGCCAGCCTTGTCGAGCACGGGATTGTAGCTCGCCTGAATCCACACCTCGCGCCCGCCCTTGGCGAACCGACGAAATTCTCCGGCCTGATACAGCCCCTGCCCCAACCCCTGCCAAAACGCTGCGTAGTCGCCGCTGCGGCCATAGTCGGGTTCGACGAACATTCTGTGGTGTTGCCCGCGGATTTCCTCGAGGCCGTAGCCGAGCGCGGACAGGAAATTGTCGTTGGCATCGATGATCGTGCCATCGAGATTAAATTCGATCACCGCTTGCGAGCGGTTGATGGCATCGAGTTTGGTTGCGGCGTCGTCGCCGGTCTTGCGACCAAATTTCGTGAACATATTCAGGCCCTCAGTTCACCCGCAGGATGGTCTTTCGACCTTGGCGCTGCCAAGCCATGACACCATCCTCGGTTAAATGGCGGTTTAGGAATCCAGTAGGTTTATTCCCCTAGCCCAGACGCGCTTGTACTGCCGACGGCGATATCGCCTCGGATTAAGCGGTAGTCGAAGACGGCATGGGGCGATGAGCGCTCCGCGGTTTATTTAGTAGTATGAAGCGATCATCGCCCCAGGCGCTCGGGATTTTTGGCTTACTCGCCCTTCAGAAGGCTGGGGTTTGGCCCTCCGACCATAGGTCTCCGGGCGTTTGGGCGCTGCCAAAGGTCCACCGGACCTTCGGCTTTGGCCACGGCCAAACCGCTTCAAACTCGCCGCCGGGTTTCCCCGGTAAGCCGTCGTATGGGTACCGACGACCGGCACTTGTGACGTTTAGGCCTTCCCTGCAGCGACCCACAAGGAACCCGAACCAAACCCGCCCAAACGTTCGTTGCGCTTGCGTCCATATGCGCGGGTTCGTTCGGGGAGTATGGGGGCGGTTGAGAGGGCGGGGATAAGTTATTTCGTGAGCGAGGGTGGTCGAGGAAACTCAGGCGGAGAGGCAAGCACTCAACACGCCAATAAAAAGGGCCGCTCAGAGAGCGGCCCTTTAAATCATGTCCCCGGCTGGGGCTCGAGGCCGGCGTCGGGTTCGCCCGCATCGCCGCTCTTTTTCTTATGGGCCTTCCCGGCTTTCGGGACGCCGGTGGATTTGGGCGTGTTGTCGTTGTCGAGATCGCGGACAGGCTGTTTGCCCTCCATCAACCCGCGCAATTCGTCGCCGGTGAGGGTTTCGAACTCAAGCAGCGCCTGAGCCAGCGTCTCGAACTGGTCGATATTGCCGCGGATCATTTCTCGGGCAGCGGTTTCGCCATCCTCGATCAGCTTGCGCACTTCCTGATCGATGATGCGGGCCGTGTCGTCCGACATGTGCTGGCTCTGCGTTACCGAATGACCAAGGAACACTTCCTGGTCATTGGACTTGTAGCGCACACGACCAAGCTTTTCGCTCATGCCCCATTCCATGATCATGGAGCGGGCGAGGCTCGTGGCCATCTGGATATCGCCGGACGCGCCTGACGTGACCTTTTCGGGACCGAATTTGTAGATTTCGGCCTCGCGTCCGCCAAACAGCATGGCGAGACGGGCAACTGCCTTTTCGCGGCTGAACGAATAGCTGTCCTTTTCCGGCAGGGTCATCACCATGCCCAGCGCACGACCGCGCGGGATGATGGTAGCCTTGTGGATCGGATCGAGCTTGCCTGTGAGTTTCAAATTGATCAGCGCGTGACCGGCTTCGTGGTAGGCGGTCAGTGCCTTGTCCTCGTCCGTCATCGCCATGGTGCGACGCTCGGCACCCATGAGGATCTTGTCCTTGGCGTCCTCGAACTCGGCGTGGGTCACGAACCGTTTGTTGCGGCGCGCGGCCAGAAGCGCAGATTCGTTGACGAGGTTCATGAGGTCCGCACCCGAAAAACCGGGCGTGCCACGTGCGAGAACCTTGAGATCGACGTCCGGAGCCAAAGGCACCTTGCGAACGTGAACCTTGAGGATGCGTTCGCGACCGGCAACGTCGGGATTTGGCACGACGACCTGACGATCGAAACGGCCCGGACGCAGAAGCGCGGGATCGAGAACATCGGGACGGTTGGTGGCCGCAATCAGGATGATGCCTTCGTTGGCTTCAAAGCCGTCCATCTCGACCAGGAGCTGGTTCAGCGTCTGCTCGCGCTCGTCGTTACCGCCGCCAAGACCGGCGCCACGCTGGCGACCGACGGCGTCGATTTCGTCGATGAAGATGATGCAGGGTGCGTTCTTCTTGGCCTGTTCGAACATGTCGCGGACGCGGCTGGCACCCACACCGACGAACATCTCAACGAAATCCGAACCCGAAATGGTAAAGAACGGCACATTGGCTTCACCGGCCACCGAACGGGCCAGCAAGGTCTTACCCGTGCCCGGAGGGCCAACGAGCAGCACGCCGCGCGGAATGCGTCCGCCCAAGCGCTGGAACTTGCCAGGGTCCTTGAGGAACTCGACGATTTCCTCGAGATCCTGCTTGGCCTCTTCGACGCCAGCGACGTCTTCGAACGTCACCTTGGTCGAGGATTCGGTGAGCATCTTGGCGCGCGATTTGCCAAAGCCCATGGCGCCGCCGCGACCGCCGCCCTGCATCTGGCGGATAAAGAAGAACCAGATGGCGATGAGGACGATAAACGGCAGCCAGCTCGAGAGCAGCACCGACCAGAAGGGCGAGCCTTCCGGCGCGCGGGCCGTGATCGCCACGCCTTGCGCTTCAAGCCGCTCGACGACATTGGCGCCCTCGGGAATCGTCACCTCGAAGCGTGTGCCTTCGTTGGTGCGGCCCTGCACCACGTTCTCGATGATGGTCACTTCAGCGACGCGGCCACTGTCGACGTCGGAGATGAACTGGCTATAGGTGCGCTCTGCGGTCGACACCGTGCGGCTCGAAGACTGGAAAACCTGGAACAGCCCCAAGAGCATGAAGAGGATCACCAGCCAGATGGCCAAGTTGCGAAAATTTCCGTTCATCAATCCTGTCCTGTCGGGCCGTTTCGCCCGTGTGTTGCGCACCGGACGCGCCGGCGGTCCGGCATGATGATGCCGAGAGATTGTGGCCGAATGTAAGGCCGTCGCCCAGGCGATACAAGGGCGCGAGACGGCTCAGGTGGCCGATTGCCGCAGTTTCAGCGCCGATCGGTTAACGGGCGCACGTGAATGGCGATATCGTCGCCTTTTACCCAAGCGCCGATAGCGACGACGCGGCCATCCTCGGCGGTGACGATCGGGCACGCGGCGAGGGCGGCGACAGGCACATCGAGCGCGTCTCCGGCCCACGCTTTAAACCGCTCGCGCGTCCAGCCCTGGCCGGGCGAAACCATAAGGCCAGGACGGGCAGACATTATGGTGAAGCGATTATCGAAGATGATCTCACGCCCCGCAATCAGCGCCTGTTGCAACACTGGCATGCGGCCGATCTCGCGATAGACAAGCAGACCATCGTCACGGGGATGGACGACGGCGCCCGATAACGTTTCGGGCGTCGCGCGGTCGGACAGCAGGGCGTCGTACAATCGCTCGACCTGACCGAGCGCGGCGCAAGGCTGGCCAGAAACCGTCTCGATGGCGCGGGTCAGCGCCCTGATGGCGAGTTCGGGCTGGGCGTCGGCAAACGGGGTGCGGGACAGATGGACGACCCCGAGACGATCGATTCGTGCGTGTTGCGAAAGAAAACCGTCAGTGGCGCTATCGGCAAGAGCGTCCATGCGTCGGAGCCGGCTGGCGAACTGAGCGAGGCGCGCATCGGTAAGTCCGAGGGCTGCAAGCCCCGGCAGGGCCTGCCGCCAGCGGGTGCGTTCATAGGTGGGATCGGCGTTGGATGGATCATTGGCCGGCATAAGCCCGGCACGCGCGACGATGGCCGCGAGGGTTTCGGGCGCAACCTCAAGCAGCGGCCGAACGATCGAAACGCCCATCACCTCGGCCCGCACGGTCATGCTGCCAAGACCGGAAATTCCGCTCCCATGGGCTAAGCGCATGAGGACCGTCTCGGCCTGGTCACGCTGGTGATGCGCTGTGAGGAGCACGGTGGCCCCGTCGGCGGTCATTGCTTCCCCGAGGAGGCGGTAGCGAGCGGTCCGGGCGGCCTCCTGCTTGCCGGAGCTGGGCTTTTCACCCGTCCAACGCAGGCACCGAGCCTCGAGGCCGAGTTGGTCGGCCAACGAGACGACCATCGCTGCCTCGGCCGCGGCCTCGGGTCGCAGGGCGTGGTCGAGGGTATAAACGATCGCTCTGGGGCGCTCGGCCCAGCCAGCCACCAGCAGCATGAGCGCAAGTGAATCGGCCCCGCCGGAAACGGCGAGGCCGATGGTCTTCTCATCTGCGATCGAAGCGAACAGCCTTGCCGGATCGAGCCCGGAAAGGGGATCGCCCGGATCGGTCAGCACCCTGCCCGCGCCTGCTCTTCCGTGACGCGGTCCCGGAAGGCCTGCGTGGAGTCCGCATAGCGACGCAGCACTTCGCCATAGGTCCGGCACGCCGTATCGAACTCGCCGGCGCCGTGCAGAGCGATGCCCAGATTGAGCAGGAGATCGGGCGCACGCGCCGAAGTCGGGTAACGCTCGAACCCGCTCAGCAACACCTCTGCCGCCTGCCCATGCGCGCCGCGCTGGATGAGGGTTTCGCCCAGCCAATAGGTCGCATCGGGCGCCTGTTGATGGTCGGGAAATTCCTCGATGAACTGGCGGAACTGGTTTTCCGCGAATGCGTAGTCGCCCGACACCACAGCTTCATAGCCGGCCTGGTATTGTGCGTTGGCGTTGCCGTCATTGAGCGGGGTCGCATTCGGATCGAACGTCAGATCCAGCGGTGCGGATGGTGGGGTCGATCCCAGCTCGCCCGCCGGCGCGCCGAGAATGACCCCATCCCGACCGAAGACGTCGCTGGCATAGAGATCGTCTTCGCTACCCAACTGCTCCGGCCCTTCGATAAGGTCCGAATCGCCAACGAGCGGATCGATGACGGTGGCAGGGCTGCTCTGGGGCACGGTTTGCGAGGTTGTGTCCTGCGGCGACACCCCGGCAGGCGTATCGCCGCCGGATTGGGTCACCGCATCAGTTTCCCCCAGATCACCGCCTTCGAGCTGCTGGAAGCGGAATTCATTGTCTTCCTGCTGGCGTTCGAGCAGGCTCTGGAGCTGGGTAAGCTGGAACTGCAGGCCTTCGATCTGCCCCGAATTCACGCGCACCTGTTCTTCCAAGGCATCAAGACGCACCTGCAAGGTCGCAAGGTCATTGCCCTGCCCCTGCCCTGCGACGGTCATTGCAACCGTCAGCAATCCGGCGGTCGCAACGACAGCGGCACCCTGCCGCCAGCGCGCCGCCATTGAACTCAACACATTCACGGCAATCTCCTTACTGTTGGCTCCTCTCTTACGCGAGCCAACGCACAACCGTCTTTCAAAGATGCGCGATTAAAGCAGGATTTTGGCAAAAAAGAAGCGCCGGGACCATATACGCGGTCCCGACGCTATGCCTCCAGATGGCAATTTCGGTCTGTGACGGCTTAGTTTGTCAGGACTGTGACAGCGCGACGATTCTGGCTCCAGCAGGAGATATCGTTACAGATCGCGACAGGTCGTTCCTTGCCGTAGGACACAGTGGACAGCCGGCTTTGCGGGATGCCCAGGGAAACGAGATAGTTGACGACCGCCGTGGCGCGACGGGCGCCGAGGGCGATGTTGTACTCGCGGGTGCCGCGTTCGTCGGCATGGCCTTCGATCACGATGCGGTACTGGGAATACTGCTGCAGCCACTGGCTCTGCTTTTGCAGCGTAGCCTGCGCGTCGGAAGTGAGTGTCGAGGAGTCGGTTTCGAAGAACACGCGGTCGCCGACCGACACCAGGAATTCCTGCTGGCTGCCGGGCGCGCCGCCGCCACCCATACCATCGGGGCCCGCTCCGATATTGCCGACACCGGTGGTCGGCGTGCGGGCACAAGCGGCCAGAACAATAAGCATCGCCACCATGAGGAGGCCTTTGCCGAAACGAAGAAGGGGCATGGTCGAACCCATGGTGAAGCTCCAAAATAGGAAAAAACGTAGTGAACGGTTTTACAGCGCGTTATCTTAATGCCGCGTATGCGATGATGGTTAATCAGTGCCTAATCGGGCGCAAATGCGGCGTATGGGCAGCAAAAAGGCGCCCCATTCGGGACGCCTGAGAGTGTTGCGCAAAAGCGATACTTTAGGAGAGCAATGGGCCCCATGCGGGGTCGGACGCAAAGCCCTGCGTTCCGATGCGGCGCTCGTTACGACCCCAGATGTCGATCGAATAGAGCGACGGACCCTCGTTTCCGCCCGGATCGCGGAAATACATGAGCACACGGCCATTTGGCGCCCAGGTCGGGCCTTCCGCGTGGTAGGAGCTGGCTAGAATGCGTTCGCCCGATCCGTCCGGCGCCATGATGCCGATCTGGAACTCGCCACCCGACTGGCGGGTAAAGGCGATGAGGTCGCCCTTGGGCGACCAGACCGGTGTGGAGTACGAGCCGTCGCCATAAGAGATGCGTTCCGCCCCGCCGCCGCCCGATGCCATCACGTAAATTTGTGGACGGCCGCCGCGATCGGATTCGAAAACAAGCCGCGAACCATCGGCGGAATAGGACGGCGACGTATCGATGGCCGAACCCGTCGTGATCTGCTGCGGCTGTCCGCCAGCGGTATCCATAGCGTAGATATTGGTCGTTGCGCCGGTGGTCACCGAGAAGGCGATGCGGCGCCCGTCAGGCGAAAAGCGCGGTGCAAAGCTCATCTGGCCGAAGCGCCCGAGCGACTGGGTCTGGCCATTGGCAAGATTGAGTACGTAAATGCCCGAGGACTGCGGACCGTCGAACACCATGTATGCGCACAACTGGCCGTTCGGCGACAGGCGCGGCGTGATGGCCGGCAACTGACCATCGGTCAGATACTGAACATTGGCGCCATCCTGGTCCATGATGGCCAGCCGCTTGACGCGATTGGCGCGCGGGCCGCTTTCGGCCACGAACACGACGCGGGAATCGAAATATCCCGTCTCGCCGGTCAAACCGGTATAGACGGCATCGGATGCCATATGCGCGATGCGGCGCCAGGCGCTGGCATCGGTGCCGTAGGATTTGCCGGTGACCTGCTGGCCCGCCGACGTATCCCAGAGCCGCAGGCTCGACTGGATTTGACCCGAACGATTGACGTCCGCCATCACCACGGCGTCTGCACCGGTGGTGCGCCAGGCGTCAAAGGCCGGCGTAGCGTTGGGATCGCCGACCTGTTGCGGATATCCGGCAGGATCGATCAAACGGAACAGGCCCGAGCCGGTCAAATTGTTGCGCACGACCTGCGCCACTTCTGCACCGAAGGCGGGGTCGCCGGACGAGAAATTGGGCACGGCGATAGGCATCGGCGTAAAATTGCCGCCCGTCACGGTAATCCGCAACTGGGCTAATGCCGGGCCCGCGGCCAGCATTGCCGCTCCGGACAGTCCCATCTTGAGCGCGGCTCTGCGGGTCAAAACGTTCATACGCTGGTCTCTCCTTGGTGTACGGCGCTGCTAACGCCGGCCTGCGATCGGGGACTTAAACCCCAAGAGGCAAATTTCAGTTGCGCCACTTAACCTCAAATCATGTCCGAATATCGGTGCGTGGCGATTTTGCAGTCAGACTATGGCTTTTCCATCACTGTTACATCGCAACGTCTCGTGGATCGAACGTCACTTCGACGCTCCGCCAGCTCTCGTATTTTTCGACTGGCAGCATATTGTAGGGCGCACAGTTCTGAACCGCGCGCTGTGCGGAGAGTGCCGTCGCCCGCACCAGATCATCCGACAAGGCTGAGACGATTTGCGGCGTGGCCGAAAGCGACCCGTCCTGATTGAACGCGACGTTGATGGTTACAGTCAGGCCCGGCGTCGTCTGGGCGGCGATCGGCGGCGTCCAGCATCGGCGCATGGCCGCGGCCAGCGCCGACTGCTCGGACTGGGTCAAGGTTGCAGACTGCCCCGTCGGCGCACCGAGCGATTGCTGTCCGCCTGCGCCGGTCGTGGAGCCGCGTGACGTTTCGTCATTGATGAGATCGGCGATGCGATCGGCAAGATCGTCACTGACCGGACTTGTCGGCTGGTTCTGTGGTGTCGGTGGTGTCGGGCGCGCTTGTTCCTGCTGTTGCTGCTGAGCGGCCTGTTCCGCAGCGCGCTCGGCAGCTTCCTGCTGCTGGGCGAATTGCTGACGCAACTGGTTGACGCTAGCGGTCACCTGCGGCGGCACCGGGGCCGCCGGTTGTGGCGGCTCGGGCGTTGGTTCCGGCTCAGGCTCGGGTTCGGGCATAGGTTCAGGCTCTGGGGCCGGAGCAGGCTCTGGAGCAGGTGCAGGCTCGGGTTCAGGCGCCGGCTCAGGCTCGGGCACGGGTTCAGGCCGCGGCGCCGGCGTGGGCGGAGGCGTCGGTGCTGGCGCGGGTTCCGGCTCTGGCTCGGGTTCAGGCAGTGGCTCGGGCTCGGGTTCAGGCTCTGGAGCGGGTGCGGATTCGATCGAGGGCGCCGGCGACGGCGTATTTGTGATTTCGGGCGTGGGCTGATCCTCTTCGGTCGCCCCCGTACGATCTGCGATATCGACTTCCGTTTCGGTTTCGACAGCAGACGGCGTCTCGGTATTGACGACTTCGCTGGTCTCGACGCCGGCGGTGATGTTGGAAAATTCCGAAATTGGAACGAGATCGACCGAGATGGCCATCTCCATGCTCGGATTCATGCGCTCGGCGTTGGACAGGTGCACGAGGCTAAACGCCAGAATGGCGGTGTGGCCTATCACCGATACGGCAGATCCGATACGCATGGGCTACTGCCCCGCAGCTTCTGCGGTCGGCTGCTGGGTGATCAGTCCGATGCGCGAATATCCGGCAGACGACAATGTCCCCATGACCTGCATCACGGTGCCGTAATTGGCGGCGGTATCGCCGCGGACATAGATGCGGTCTTCGGTGCTTTCGGCCTGGGCGCCCACGGCTGCGACGAGTTCGCCTGCCGTTATGAGGTCCTCGCCAAGGTAGATTTCGCCTGCAGGATTGACCGAAACGGTGATCGGCGTGCGTGGGGTCTCAAGTTCGCCCGCCGACGATTGCGGCAGATCGATCGCGACACCTGCCGTCATCATTGGTGCGGCCACCATGAAAACGATAAGCAGCACGAGGACCACGTCCACGAAGGGCGTGACGTTGATCTCGCTCATCATCTTATTGCGCGAGCCGCCGCGACGACGGCGTCCGCCGCCCCCGCCTCCGCCTGCAACACCCATACCCATTACTTACGGCTCCGGGCTTCGAGCTGACGCCCGAGAATGGCCGAGAATTCATCGGCAAAGCCTTCGAGCCGGCCGATGAGCTTGTTGGCGTCGCCCGAGAGCTTGTTATAGGCGATAACCGCGGGAATAGCCGCGACAAGGCCGATGGCCGTCGCAAACAGCGCTTCGGCGATCGGACCGGCGACCACACCAAGGCTGGCGCTTTGCGAGGCGGCGATCGCTGTAAATGCGTTCATAATGCCCCAGACCGTGCCGAACAGACCGATGAACGGAGCGGCCGAGCCGACAGTGGCCAGAACCGAGAGGCGCTTTTCATACACTTCGGTTTCGCGAGATATCGCGACGTCGAGCACTTTGTCGAGCCGTGCCTGCACCCCGACATAGCTCGAGGCGTTCTGCTCGTGGCTCCGCTTCCATTCCTTCATCGCGGCGACAAACACCGCGGCAAGGCCACTGGTCGGGCGCTGGGAGAGCGTCTGGTAGAGCTCTTCAAGCGACTGTCCTGACCAGAAGGTCTTTTCGAACTGGTTCATCTCCGAGCGTGCGCGATTAAACATCAACGACTTGTCGATGATGATCGCCCAGCACCAGATGGAGGCGCCCAAAAGGCCGAGCATAACGATCTTGACGACGATATCGGCCATAAGGAACAGGCCAAGCGGCGAAAAATCGGTATGCGCGGCCGCAGTGCCCACAGCGTCCATAGCTTCCATATCAAACTTCCTCGGAGAATAGTCCTTGCCGATGGGTGCCCCGCCGCCAGCAATACCTTGATGCGATGGCGGTCAAATTTGTCAAAAGTGAGAGACAAATCCCCGCGACCCGGTCAATGCAGCGCAGCAGTGCCGCTTGCCCCATTTATGGTCAAGGAAAGGTTAAGAAGCGCTCAACGCGGCAAAAGAAGCGCGCGGAGGCTTTCCGGAAGACGGACGGGCCGTCCTTTGTCGTTGAGAAGCACGGCAACCACATTCGCGCGACAGACGATCTCGTCCTCGCGACGGATGGTTTGCTCCAAAATAAACCGCGCACCGGCGGTTTGCGCCATTTTCGTCTCGACTACCAAGAGGTCATCGATATGGGCGGCGCGGTCGTACGAGATGGTCATTTCGCGCACTGCGAAGGCCAGCCCGTCGGCGATCAATTCGGAGTGATGGATGTCGTGGGCGCGTAGATATTCGGTTCGCGCCCGCTCGAAAAATTTCAGATACGCCGCGTGATAGACATTGGTGGAGAAGTCGGTGTCTTCGAAATAGACCCGCACCGGGAAGCGGTGCAGGCCATCGGCACCGATCTCGCCACCGAATGTGTGGCTCACGGCTCGCCCTCTTCGTCTTCGAACAACCGCGCCTGCATGCCGACGAAGCCCTGCGGCACCGCATAGCCCATGTGCTGGAACGAGAGCGCTGTCATCATACGCCCGCGCGGCGTGCGTTGAATGAACCCCTGCTGGATGAGATAGGGCTCGACGATTTCCTCGATCGCGTCGCGTGGCTCGCTGAGCGCCGCCGACATGGTTTCGATGCCCACGGGTCCACCGCCATAGAACTCGGCGATGGTCTTGAGGTAGCGCCGATCAAGCTGATCGAGGCCTCTTGCATCGACATCGAGGCGTAGGAGAGCTCGGTCGGCGACCACCCGATCGATGGTCGTTGCACCCTCGACCAGCGCGAAATCGGTCACCCGTCGCAAAAGGCGTCCGGCGATACGTGGCGTTCCCCGCGAGCGGCGGGCGACTTCCATCGCCCCATCCTGAGTCATGGCCATGCCCATCAGCCGCGATCCGCGCTCGACGATCTTGACCAGTTCCTCGGGGGTGTAAAAGTTCAGCCGCACCGGAATGCCAAAGCGATCGCGCAGGGGCGTCGTCAAGAGCCCGGCGCGGGTCGTCGCGCCGACCAGCGTGAACTTGGCAAGATCGATCCGCACCGAGCGGGCCGCCGGGCCCTCGCCGATGATGAGATCGAGCTGAAAATCTTCCATCGCCGGATAGAGAATTTCCTCGACTGCCGGATTGAGCCGGTGGATCTCGTCGATGAACAAGACGTCGCGTTCTTCTAGATTGGTCAGAAGCGCGGCGAGATCGCCCGCCTTGGCGATGACCGGGCCGGACGTTGCGCGAAATCCGACGCCCAGTTCGCGCGAAATGATCTGAGCCAGCGTCGTCTTGCCCAGGCCGGGAGGGCCGACGAACAGGACGTGATCAAGCGCCGCCTGGCGTTGCCGGGCCGCCTCGATGAACACCTGCAGATTGGCCCGCGCGGCCTCCTGCCCCACAAACTCGGAAAACCCCGAGGGACGGAGGGAAACATCGAGACTATCGTCGCGGCCCGTGGCGGCGTTTGTGAGATCGGTCATGAGAGTTTGCTATTGCTCCCGGCGTCCGAATGCAACGGCGCTCACGAACTCAACTCCCGCAGGCCCAGCCGGATCAGTTTTTCAGTTGCGACGTCCTCGCCCTCTTTTGCCACCACCCGCGCGACCGCGCCTGATGCCTGGGCCTGCGCGTAGCCGAGATTGACCAAGGCGGAAACGGCGTCCGCCACATTGCCGCTGGCAACGCCCTCACCCAGCGCCGTCTGAAGGCCGATTGTTCCCGCATCGATACTGCCCAGTGCGGGCACCTTGCCCTTGAGTTCGAGCACTAGGCGCTGCGCCAGCTTGGGGCCTACGCCCGGCGCGCGGCCAACCATGGCCTTGTCCTGCAAGGCGATGGCCGAGGACAGGTCTGACGGCGAGAGTGTGGAGAGGATCGCCAGCGCAACGCGTGAGCCCACGCCCTGCACGGTCATCAACAGCTTGAACCAGTTCTTTTCGCCCTGCGTGGCAAAGCCATAGAGCCGGATCATGTCTTCACGCACGATCATCTCGATATGGAGTGTCGCCGCTTCGCCGACCGACGGCAGCGCTTGCAGCGTCCGCCCCGAGCAATGGGCCTCGTAGCACACGCCATTGACGTCGAGCAGCGCCGTGTCGTCGCCCAGCGCGTCGATCACTCCCTTGAGCTTTCCGATCATGCGGACTTCGCCAGCTTGCGGTGTTGACGGTGGTGAGCATGGCAAATGGCGATGGCCAGGGCATCAGCGGCGTCAGCCGATTTGAAATTAGCCGCCGGCATCAGCGTCTTGACCATCAATTCGATCTGTTTCTTGTCGGCGTGGCCGGTGCCGACCACCGACTTCTTGACGAGATTGGCGGAATATTCGCCCACCGGAAGCCCCATAGATGCGGGCGTCATGACGGCAATGCCGCGTGCCTGCCCCAAGAGGAGCGTCGAGCGGGCGCCGGCATTGACGAAGGTTTCTTCCACCGCCGCCTCGGTCGGGTGATGTTCGGCGATCAGCCGCATCAGCCCTTCGTGCAGATGGACGAGCCGCAGCGCCAGTTCCTGATCGACGGCGGGGGTCAGGACTCCGCACGCGATAAAGCGCAGCCGGTTTCCCTCGCTCTCGATGATCCCCCATCCGGTACGCCGAAGCCCCGGATCGATCCCCATGATTCGCACCAATTCCAACATGCTCCAAGGCTAACCAATCGCGGCCAGCCTACCAAGCATAAAGTGAACAAAGCAAAAACATTGCTGTTGAAACAACCCGTCCCGCGTGTCGGGAAAAGTCCGCTTTTTCGCGATTTGCGCAACCTTGCATTCATTCTCGCGGCGCTAGAGTGGCGTTGGACGCAAACTTCAGGATCTCAATTCGCAATGGCGCGCACTCTCTTGCTGCCCCGCCAGGCATGGGCAGCCATTGCCATACGCACGGCCAATCTTATGGCCGTATCCGTTATGGCGTCGGTGGTCCTATCCTATCTCATCCTCAACATCTTCTCTCAGGGCATCAATGAAACCGGGCTTGCGGCCGCGTTTATCGCACCGCTCGTGCTCGGCGGACCGATGGTGTTCTACCTCTCGCTCAAGCATCAGGAATTGAAATTCGCCTATCAACGGCTTGAGGAAGCGGCAGCGCGCGACAGCCTGACCAATTGCCTCAACCATGGCGCTTTTGTTGAAGCGGTCACCGTTGTTCTCGACGCGCCCGACGGCGCTGGCGGAGCGCTCCTGGTGATTGACGCCGATCATTTCAAATCGATCAATGACCGCTTTGGCCATGCCAGTGGCGACACGGCCCTTAAGCTCATTGTGGCCGCCATACGTGCGCCACTCACCGAGCTTGAGATTGTAGGGCGCCTCGGCGGGGAGGAATTCGGAGTCTTCCTGCCCAACGCAAGCCGCGAGACCACGCGCATCATAGCCGACCGGATACGCCTCGCCGTGCGAACAATAGAGTTCGAGGCAGGCGATGAAATCTGTACGCTTTCAGTCAGCGTCGGCGGCGCGGTGTGCAGCGAGAAGATGGGTTTTAATGATCTGTTCCGGGCGGCCGACGAGCGCCTCTACAAGGTCAAGAAAACCGGACGCAACAACACCGACATCGTGGTAATCCCCAAGCGCCCGGCCAACGAAGCGATTGTACCCGACCAGACGCGCCATTTGCTCTATCGCGGCCAAAAGGTTCGCAAGGCATAAAAAAGGGCGGCAACAGCCGCCCAGATATTCTACAAGTTGCGCCAGATCAGGCCGAAAGCTTGGCCATGTCCTCATCGCTCATCTCGAAGTTCGAATAGACGTTCTGAACGTCGTCATCGTCGTCTAGATTGTCGATCATCCGCATCAGGCTCGCGCCCTTGTCGGCATCGACAGGCGTGTTGTTCTGCGGCTTGAAAACGGCCTTGACGCTTTCGGCTTCGCCCAGCGCGGCTTCGAGCGCCGAAGAGACGTCGCCAATATCTTCGAAGGCGCAATAGATGGTGTGGCCGTCTTCGTCGGACTGAACGTCTTCAGCCCCAGCCTCGATCGCCGCTTCCATGACCGTATCGGCGTCGCCGACCTTGGCGGGATAGTAGATTTCGCCAACCCGGTCGAACATGAAGGCGACCGACCCTGTTTCGCCCATGGCGCCGCCGGCCTTGGAGAAGATGGCGCGGACATTGGACGCGGTGCGATTGCGATTGTCGGTCAGAGCTTCGACGATCACCGCGACGCCGCCGGGGCCGTAGCCTTCATAGCGCACTTCTTCGTAATTATCGCCTTCACCGCCCTGCGCCTTCTTGATGGCGCGTTCGATGTTGTCCTTGGGCATGGACTGGGCCTTGGCGTTATTCACGGCCAGGCGCAGGCGGGGATTCATCGCCGGATCGGGCATGCCCGACTTGGCGGCGACGGTGATTTCGCGCGCCAGTTTGGAGAAGATTTTTGACCGCACCGCGTCTTGGCGGCCCTTGCGGTGCATGATGTTCTTGAACTGTGAATGGCCGGCCATAGTCGGACAGTTCCCTTGGCTAAAAACGAATTGGAATGGGCGGCTTATAGTCGCCCGAGGCGCGAAAATAAAGACAGTGGATGAAGTTTAGCGCGTCACGGTCAGGCGAAATCGGGATAGGCTTGGGCCAGCGTGCCGCCGATGCGGACGGGGAGAATTTGCGTGCAAAGCCCGGTTTTCGGGTCGGTTTCGATCGCCACGCCCGAAAGGGTCGCTTCACCTTCTGATGGTGTGAACCGTGCCGAGGCGAGGCCGGTGACGAAACGGTTGATCGGTTCGTCGATCTCCATGCCAATGACGCTGTCGTAATCGCCGCACATGCCGGCGTCCGACATCAGCCCCGTGCCCGAGCGCAAAATGCGGTGATCGGAGGTCGGGATGTGAGTGTGGGTGCCCACAACGAGCGACACGCGGCCGTCGAGATAATGGCCCATGCCCTGCATTTCCGAGGTCGCCTCGGCGTGAAAATCGACAATGATTGCATCGACTTGCTCGCCAAGCGGACACGCGGCAATCGCTGCATCGACGGCCCGGAACGGGTCATCCATAGGGGGCATGAACACGCGGCCCAGAGCCTGCACGACCAATACCTGATGGCCGTTGCGGCCCGTGACCATTGCGGCCCCGCGCCCCGGTGCGCCGGGCGGGAAGTTGATGGGACGGATGAGGGTCGGATGGCGCGCGATGGCGGTCATCAATTCGCGCTGGTCGAATGCGTGGTCGCCGAGCGTCACGACATCGGCGCCGGCATCGCGCAACAGCTCGAAATGCGCCTCGGTGATACCGCGTCCATGACTGGCGTTCTCGCCATTTATGACAACGAAATCAAAGTGATATCGCTCGATGATACCCGGCAGCCGATCGGTGATCGCATCGCGGCCCGCCCGCCCCATCACGTCGCCCAGAAACAGCAGCCTCATGCGTTTTCGAACCGCCTGACACCGGCTTCGGTGACCAGCACGTCGAGCGGCAGGTCGTGGGCGAGGCGGGGGATGAAATCGAGTTCCTGGGCTGAAAACGCGTAGCCGACAAGCAGCGGCCTGGTGCCCATGTGAGCCAGCGTGCGGTCATAATAGCCCTTGCCATAGCCGAGGCGCGTTCCGGTTTTATCGAACGCGAGCAAGGGGATAACGACGATGTCGGGGACGACGACGGGCGCGGTTTCAGAGGGGGCTAGCGTGCCGAATCCGGATGGGTAAAGCGGCTGGCCATCTTCCCAGAGCCGAAGTTCGAGCGGTTCGTCCTCGCTCAAAACCACAGGTAAAGCAACGGGTTGACCGGAATCCATGAGCTTGGTCAAGAGCGGCTTGCAATCGATTTCGTCCCGGATCGGCCAGTAAAGCGCGACGATCTGGTTCTTTTGCAGCGCAATGCCATCGAGAAAATGGTCGGCAGCGGCCTTGGACGCGTCCTGGCGATCGGCCTGCGGCACCCCCGTTCGGCGGGCGAATGCCTCTTCGCGCAGCCTTGCCTTTTGCTCTTCGAGCTGAGCCTCTTCGTCCGTCAAGCCGTTGATTTCTCCTAACAAATAAAGTGCCGCCCTGGCCGTGGGACGTGTCGATCCCGGGAAACCTACTCATGTAGGTGGGCGCCATATACCCAAGCCCACGGGCCTGGACAGGGATAGCTCCCTTAAGGATCGATAAGGCCCCGGGGATGCAGAGTCCTACACGAACCGGGCAGCCCGATTGATATAGGCTCTATTGCTGCATCGGCAAAGAGGGTGCTTGCGCTTTTGTGAAGACCCCGCCCACAACCACGCATATATGGCGCGAGATCGGCGATTGTGCGCATGATCGACAGGGCTATGCGTCAGTTGGCGACAGGGTCGTGCGAAAAGCCCTTAAGCGGCTAAACGCGCTCGAGCCGAACGTGAGGTTCGGGCGGTAAAATCACCGCGATCTCGTCCCCACTCCGCACCACGCCACCGGCGACAACCACCGTCATGATGCCTGTCCGAAGCAATGGCGTGCCGTCATCGCGCTTGCCGATCATCTGCTTTAAAAGTCCGGGTCGAAAGTTTTCGATCTGGCTGCAGGGATTGCGCAGCCCGGTGACTTCGAGGCGCACGTCGCCAATGGCGAGGATCGTGCCGCGTGGCAGATCGATGAGGTCGATGCCCCGTGTGGTGATATTTTCGCCGAGTGCACCCGGCGCCACGTCGAACCCCAATGCGTTGACCTCGTCGAGCAGTTCGGTGGCGATGAGGTGGACTTGGCGCAGATTGGGCTGGGTGGGATCGGCCTTGACTCGCGATCGGTGCTTGACCGTAACGCCCGAATGGGCGTCGCCGGAAACGCCGAGCCCATCGAGGATTTCGATGGACTCCACGCTGGACTTGGAAAAGCCATGGACCGGGGATGCGTGTACGGCGCTAACGCAAGCCTTCACACTCTCGATGACGTCCGACAACGGCTCACCTGCGTTCAATTGGGCTGCGGCTGGTCCTGACCGGCATTGTCGACGGCGGTGGCGATGGATTCGATGCGGCGGGCGACATCGGAGAGCTTGGCGGCAAATTTGGCTTCCATCGATTCAGCTTCCGCCGCGACGTCGCTGCCGGCCCGTGTGACCGTTGCCAATTCGCTGCTGAGTTGCTGGATCTTGCGCTCGGCTTCGACAAGTTCGTCGACGACAGCAATGCCGGCCATCACGACGAGGCGGTTGTCGCCGATTTCACCGAACGTGCCCTTGTACTCGTCGATATAGCGGTTGAACCGCGTCGCGAGGGACGACAGATGCGTTTCCTGCCCATCCTCGCAGGCCATGCGGAACTTGCGGCCATTGATTTCGACGCTGACTTCAGCCACGCGCTTCTCCTTGTTCGAGGACGGATTTGACCGTGTCCATGGCTTCCGCAATCCGGCGGGAAACCTCTTCGGTTGCGGAATCGAGCCGATCGGCGCGTGCCGTAGCGCGATCGAGATCGCCGGCGAGCCGGGTGCGATCGGCAGCGAGGCGCTGGTTGTCGGTCTGGAGCTGACCGGACGACCGCAGTCGCGAGGACAGCGAACGGACCGAGGTATCGAGCCGATTGAGCGAGCGATCCAGCCGCTCGATGGCGGTGGCAAAACTCTCTCCGGGCGGTGGCGTTGTCACAGCTTGCGCATCCTTCGAATCCGTCACGTCCATGCCCCACCATAACCTTAAAAGTGGCGGAAATGGCAAGATTGCGTGAGGAGGCGGAATTTGTTGCGGTGTGGGCGCTGGGGTGTCCTGCGGTGGGGGCCATACTGGCTCCACAGGAGGCACAACGCCCCGCCCCCTGACATTGACTCGATATCCGGACCTGTTATGTGTCTGCACGCGCCAGCGAGCCGGGCCGGAGGGGGTCTGGGTGTCGCCTTTCCTGATGTCGAAAGCTACGGGTTATCATGACAGACAGAGCCAAACACGATGCAATGGCGAATGCCATCCGCGCCCTTTCCATGGATGCGGTGCAGGCCGCCAATTCGGGCCATCCCGGCCTTCCGATGGGCGGCGCCGACATCGCGACGGTGCTGTTTACAAAGATCATGAAGTTCGATCCCAAGGCGCCGCATTGGCCGGACCGTGACCGGTTCGTGCTCTCGGCGGGCCATGGCTCGATGCTGCTGTATTCCTCGCTCTATCTCCTCGGCTATGAGGACATGACGCTCGAGGACATCAAGAATTTCCGCCAGCTGGGCTACAAGACTGCCGGCCATCCCGAATACGGCCACGCCGACGGCATCGAAACGACCACCGGCCCGCTCGGTCAGGGTCTGGGCAATGCCGTGGGCATGGCGATCGCCGAAGCCAAGCTCAACGCCGAATATGGCGACGACCTCGTCAACCACTTTACTTACGTCTTCGCCGGTGACGGGTGCCTTATGGAAGGCATCTCCCAGGAGGCGATCTCGCTGGCCGGTCATCTGAAGCTTTCAAAGCTGATCGTCGTCTGGGACAACAACGACATCACCATCGACGGCAAGGTCTCGATGGCGGACTCGACCGACCAGCGCAAGCGCTTCGAAGCGTCGGGCTGGAACACGATCGAGATCGACGGGCACGATCCCGAGCAAATCGAAAAGGCGTTCAAGGACGCACAGACCTCCGACAAACCGACCCTGATCTCGGCCAAGACCACGATCGGTTTCGGTTCGCCCAACAAGGCAGGCACCAACAAGGTGCATGGTTCTCCGCTCGGTGACGAGGAACTGGCCGCCGCCAAAAAGCAGCTTGGCTGGGCATACGGTCCGTTCGAAGTGCCAACCGAAATCATGGACAATTGGCGCCTGGCGGGCAATCGCGGCACCAAGGAGCGCTCGGCCTGGACCGAGCGGCTGAACGCCGCCGGGCCTGAAACAAAGGGCGAGTTCGAACGCCGTATGCGCGGCGATCTGCCCGAGGCGCTCAAGGGCGCGATGGCGAGCTACAAAAAGAAACTCGCCGAGGACAAGCCCAAAAAGGCAACCCGCGCCTCATCGCAGGATGCGCTCGAAGTGCTCAATGGCGCGGTGCCCGAGACCATCGGCGGTTCCGCCGATCTGACCGGATCGAACAACACCAATACCAGCCAGACCAAGCCCTATTCCGCCGACGATTATTCCGGGCGTTATATCCATTACGGTATTCGCGAGCACGGCATGGCTGCGGCCATGAACGGGATTGCGCTGCATGGCGGGCTTTATCCCTATGGCGGCACATTCATGTGCTTTACCGATTACTGCCGCCCCTCGATCCGCCTTTCGGCGCTGATGGGCATTCGCGTCGGTTATGTCATGACCCACGATTCGATCGGTCTGGGCGAAGACGGCCCGACCCACCAGCCGGTGGAGCACATGGCCGCGATGCGCGCCATTCCCAACCTTCTGGTCTTCCGCCCGGCCGACGCCATGGAAGCCGCCGAATGCTGGGAAATCGCGCTCGAACGCCACAAGCAGCCATCGCTTCTGGCCCTGTCGCGCCAGAACCTGCCGGCCCTGCGCACCGAATACTCCAGCGAGAATATGTGCCTGCGCGGCGCCTATACGATCTGGGGCGAAAAGGACGCCGACGTCGTGATCTTCGGCACGGGTTCGGAAACCCAGCTTGCCGTGGAAGCGGCCAAGGAACTCACCAATGAGGGCATTTCGGCCCGCGCCGTATCGGTGCCCTCGATGGAATTGTTCGCGGCCCAGTCCGACGACTACAAGCGCACAGTGTTCGGCAAGGCCAAGGCCCGTGTTGCGGTCGAAGCCGGCATCGAAATGGGCTGGTCGAAATTCCTCGGCGATACCGGACGCTTTGTCGGCATGACCGGCTTTGGTGCATCGGGCGAGATCAACGATCTCTACAAGCACTTTGGGATTACGACTAAAGCCATTGTTGAAGCCGCTCGGGCGCAGCTTTAAGGACGAGCGATGTCGCGCCTGGCCGGCGCCCATGGGACCCCGGGCATAAATCCCCGGGGTGACGATTGTGGGGGTGGCGGGCGCGGGACCAATTCAGATGTCATCCCGGGGCGTGTTCCCGGGATCCAGCAGCGGCACTGGCGACGGGCAACAGCGTCCGATGACAGGGCACAAAGACCAGTCTTTTTTCCGTTAGATCTTCTCTCAAGGAGCATTTCATGACCGTCCGCGTCGCCATCAACGGATTTGGCCGCATCGGCCGCAACGTCCTGCGCGCCATCGTCGAATCCGGCCGTACCGACATCGAAGTCGTGGCCATCAACGATCTGGGCCCGGTGGAAACCAACGCCCATCTGATCCGCTATGACTCGGTACATGGCCGCTTTCCCGGCACCGTGACCGTTGCCGGCGATGCGATCGATGTGGGTCGAGGCCCTATCAAGGTGACCGCCGTGCGCAACCCGGCCGAACTGCCCCATGGCGAGATGAACATCGACATCGTGATGGAATGCACGGGCATTTTCACCTCCAAGGAAAAAGCCTCGGCCCACCTTGAAGCCGGCGCCAAGAAAGTGATCGTCTCCGCGCCCGCCGATGGCGCCGATATGACCGTGGTCTATGGCGTGAACCACGACCAGTTGACCGCCGAGCACAAGGTGATTTCCAACGCCTCGTGCACGACCAACTGCCTGGCCCCCGTCGCCTATGTGCTCAATGAAGCCGTGGGCATCGAAAAGGGGTTCATGACCACGATCCACTCCTATACCGGCGACCAGCCGACGCTCGACACCATGCACAAGGACCTCTACCGCGCCCGTGCTGCAGCGCTGTCGATGATCCCGACGACGACCGGGGCCGCCAAAGCCGTGGGTCTCGTTTTGCCCGAACTCAACGGCAAGCTGGACGGCACTTCGATCCGCGTCCCGACGCCCAATGTTTCGGTGGTGGATTTCAAGTTCATCGCCAAGAAGACCACCTCGGTCGAGGAAATCAACGCGGCGATCAAGACCGCTTCGGAAGGCAAGCTCAAGGGCATTCTGGGCTACACCAATGAGAAGCTGGTTTCGACCGATTTCAACCACGATCCGCATTCGTCGATCTTCCACATGGACCAGACCAAGGTGATGGAAGGCACATTCGTGCGTATCCTTTCCTGGTACGACAATGAGTGGGGCTTTTCGAACCGCATGAGCGATACGGCCGTGGCCTTCGCCAAGGTCTGAGCCTTGCTGCAAGATCGCACACTACGCTGGAGGCCGCTCGGATCGAGCGGCCTCGAACATTTAAGGGTTGTCGAACGCGACGGGGCGATCGTGCTGCGCGGCGTGGTGATCGCCGATCGCGATGACGCCGATTGCGCGGTGTCCTATGCAATCACGCTCGATGCGGATTGGGGGTTTCGCGCGGTGACGCTCGAGAGCGATAGCGGACTGACGGTTGCGCTCACCCGCGATGGCGCGGGGCGATGGGCGGATGGAGATGGGCCGCGCGAGGATCTCGCGGGCTGTATCGATATCGATATTTCCGGATCGCCGACCACCAATACCCTGCCGATCCGGCGGATACGCGATTGGGTGGTGGGCGAGCCGCGCCGGTTTGCCATGGCCTATATTGCCCTGCCCGGACTCATGGTTTCGCGCCATGAGCAGATCTATACAAAACTCGGTGCCGACCGGTTCCGATACCAGAACGCCGACGGGTCGTTCGAGGCGCAATTGAGCGTCGATGAGGACGGGTTCGTCATCGACTATCCGACGCTTTTCGCGCGCGTCTAGAGCGGTGCGCCCTTTTCCTTGAGGGCCAGTTCTGCTACCGCAAGTCCAACCCGGCCAAGGCGGCCGGGACTGGGCCTATCGGCGGGAGACGTGCGATGACGGCAGCGTTCAAGACCCTTGATGATTTCGATCTCGACGGCAAGCGCGTGCTGGTCCGCGTCGACCTCAACGTGCCGGTGAAAGACGGCAAGGTGACCGACACGACGCGCATCGATCGCGTGGCGCACACCATTCAGGAAATCGCCAACAAAGGCGGGCTGCCGATCCTTCTCGCCCATTTCGGACGCCCCAAGGGCAAGGTCGATGCGACCATGAGCCTTGAGGTGGTGGTCAAGGATCTGCACCGCATCGTGGGCAAGCCCGTCCATTTCGCCAGGACCGACTGGACGGATGTCACCGAAGCGAAAAAGGTGATCGACGGCGCCGAGAGCGGATCGGTGGTGTTGCTGGAAAACACCCGTTTCCATCCCGGCGAGGAAAAGAACGATCCCGCGCTTGTCGAGACGATGGCCTCGCTCGGCGATCTTTATATCAACGATGCGTTCTCCGCTGCCCACCGCGCGCACGCTTCGACGGCCGGATTGGCGCATAAGCTGCCATCGGGCGCCGGGCGCGCCATGGAAGCCGAGCTCCGGGCGCTCGAAGCCGGGCTGGGCAATCCCAAAAAGCCGGTGATCGCGATTGTCGGCGGGGCGAAAGTGTCTTCCAAGATCGACCTCTTGGAAAACCTCGTCACCAAGGTGGAGGCGCTGGTGATCGGCGGGGGCATGGCCAATACGTTCATCTATGCGCTGGGCTATGACGTGGGCAAATCGCTGTGCGAACGCGATTTGAAGGAAACCGCGCTGCGCATCATGGACAAGGCCGAGGACGCGCGCTGCGCGATCATCCTGCCTATTGATGGCGTCGTGGCGTGGCATTTCGAAGCCAACACCCCCAGCCGCACCTATGGGCTCGACGCGATCGACAAGGACGGCATGGTGCTCGACGCCGGGCCGCAGTCGATCGAAAAGATCAAGACCGCGATCAACGAGGCGAAAACCGTTGTCTGGAATGGCCCGCTCGGTGCGTTCGAAATGGAGCCTTTCGATAAGGCGACCGTGGAAGTCGCCAAGCACGCCGCCGAGCGCACGCGCAAAGGGCTGCTGACCTCGGTCGCCGGCGGTGGCGACACGGTGGCGGCACTGGCCCATGCCGGGGTGAAGGACGAGTTCACCTATGTCTCGACGGCAGGCGGCGCGTTTCTCGAGTGGATGGAAGGCAAACCGCTCCCGGGGGTGGATGCGCTGTCGCGGTGAGGTTGTAACCCCAATGAACGTGCATTACATTGTCATTCACGACAATGGAGTAGAAACCGATGGCTGCCAATGCGCTCGTCCAGGCCAGGATCGACAGCGAAATCAAGCAGGAAGCTGCTGCAGTGCTCGAAACGATGGGCCTTACCGTATCCGATGCCGTGCGCTTGATGCTGATACGCGTGGCCAATGAAAAGGCTCTGCCCTTTGAACCATTGACGCCCAACGCAGAGACGGTGGCAGCGATGCGGGACGCCCGCGAGGGCAAAGCCAAGAAAATCGGTTCCATCGAGGACTTGATGGCTGACCTGAATGCGGACGATTGAGCGCACGACAGCCTTCAAGAAAGACTTCAAGCGCGAAAAGCGCGGCCGCTACGCCAAGACGCTCGAAGCCGAGTTGGTGGCAGTGCTCGAACATTTGATCGAAGATCGCGATCTGGAGCCCCGGCATCGCGACCATGCACTGACAGGCGATTGGAACGACCACCGCGACTGCCATGTCCGGCCCGACCTCGTTCTGATCTATCGCAAGCCCGACCCTGAAACTCTGCAACTGG
Source organism: Pelagibacterium luteolum (assembly GCF_900100665.1). Lineage (GTDB taxonomy): Bacteria > Pseudomonadota > Alphaproteobacteria > Rhizobiales > Devosiaceae > Pelagibacterium > Pelagibacterium luteolum. The sequence continues at coordinate 6,341 of NZ_FNCS01000019.1, read as the reverse complement.
TTCGGTTGGGCTCGCACTCAGAACTCGGGCTCTAGCGGGTTCCCCTCCTCCGCATCATCCCTTCGTCCAATACCCGAACGTCTAACTCGATTGTGGGCGGGGTGGTGGGGTATTTTGGGCGCAATAGTCCACACACTCATGGGGTTTTGCGTCCGATGTCTCGACTGAGCGATATCGCCAATCAGCTTGTTGCACCCGGCAAGGGCATTCTGGCCGCCGATGAATCGACCGGCACCATCAAGAAGCGGTTCGATACGATCGGGCTCGCGTCGACAGAGACCAGCCGCCGCGATTATCGCGAGATGCTGTTTGGCGCCGACGAGGCGATGAGCCAGTACATTTCGGGCGTGATTCTGTTTGATGAAACCATCCGCCAGTCGGCATCCGACGGCACGCCCTTTGTCGAGATGCTGCGCGCCAACAACGCTTTGGCCGGGATTAAGGTCGATACCGGCGCCAAGCCCATGTCGGGCTTTGCCGACGAAACCGTGACTGAAGGCCTCGACGGGCTGCGCGACCGCCTGAACGAATATGCGGCGCTTGGTGCGACCTTTGCCAAATGGCGCGGTGTTATCGCCATTGGCGAGAATAAGCCGACGCGCGGTTCGATCCATGCCAACGCCCATGCGCTGGCCCGCTATGCGGCGCTGTGCCAGGAAGCCGGCATCGTGCCGATCGTCGAGCCGGAAGTTCTGGCCGATGGCAAGCCGGGCGACCACACGATCGAGGTCTGCGAACGGGTGACGACCGATACGCTGGCCGAAGTGTTCGAGGAACTGCGCCTCGCCGGCGTCGAACTCGATGGCATCATTCTAAAGCCAAACATGGTGATCCCCGGCGTCAACGGACCCAAGGTTTCGGTCGAGGAAGTCGCAGAGCGCACGGTGCGGACGTTGAAGGCCACGGTGCCTGCAATCGTCCCCGGCATCGCGTTCCTTTCGGGCGGCCAGACCTGTGAACAGGCCAGCGCCAATCTCTCCGCCATGCACAATTTGGGCAAATTGCCCTGGGGTCTGACCTTCTCCTATGGCCGCGCGCTGCAGGCCGATGCGCTTGCGGCATGGGCCGGCAAGCCCGAAAATGTCGAAGCCGCACGCCGCGCCTTCATCCACCGCGCCAAGATGAATTCTCTGGCCTCGCAGGGCCAGTGGGCCGCAGAACTCGACCGGGCGGCGTAAGCGGCGTCAGAGCGGAAATCATTCCACCGCTGTCACCCCGGGCGAAGAGACCCGGGGCGCAGTATCCTTGGCGGCGGAGGATTGATCGCATGCGCGGAGCATACTAGGTCCCGGATCAAGTCCGGGATGACCGTTGGGGTAGGGCGGCGGTTGTGTCGCAGCACCTGCGCCGTTGCGGTCAGCCCCAAGTTTGTCGTTGCCGTAAATTCATCCCGCCGCTGTCACCCCGGGCGAAGACCCGGGGCCTAGTATCCTCGGCGAGTGTGGGTAGATCACCGGAGCGGAGCATACTGGGTCCCGGCTCAGGGCCGGGATGACGGTGCTGGGTGGGGCGAAGCTGCGGGTCTGTAGCGACGACGCCACCGGGCACGCCCTTTTCAAGATCGAAGGGACGCGGTAGGAACGCCCGCGTCCCTTTTTTCGTCATGGTTTGACGGCAAGGGAACCATGACAGTGGGGCCCCATGGCATTTGAAATTTTCCTCATCGCCGAACCCGATATCTCTGCCGAACGGCTCGATGCGATATTGACGCGCGTGCCGGCGGCGGCGCTGTTGCTCAAGGCCGGTGACGAAGACGACCTCACCTATGGCGCGCGCGTAAAAGCGCTGGCCAAATCGGTCCAGAAGCACAATTGCGCCGTGCTGCTCGACAACCGGCCCGACCTCGTACGCAAGGCCTATGCCGATGGCGTGCATATTTCGGGTGGCATCAAGGCGGTGCACGAGGCGATCGAGGCGTTAAAGCCCGATTTCATCGTCGGCACCGGAGATATCGGTTCGCGCCATGAGGCCATGCTGCGCGGGGAACTGGACGTCGACTATCTGATGTTTGGCGACCGGACCGACATCGACGGGCGCGAGATGGCCGATTGGTGGGCGGAAACGTTCGAGGTGCCATCGGTCTATTGTCCCGGCGCGGGCGACGATCTTGCAGGGGTCGCCAACGAATTCGTCGCCTATCCGCAAACCGATTGGGACCAGATCCCTTCGGGTGACGATCGATGAGGGCAAAGGCAGCATTGTTGGTCGCGCTGCTCGTGCTCGGGCCGCTGCCGGCTGTCGCGCAGTCCGAGCAGATGGACGAAGCCATCGATATTTCACGCATGCTGCTCAATCCGCCCGAAGGCGTGGACCTCGCCTATGGCGCGTTCCAGCGCGGCTATTACCTGACGGCGTTGCGGCTGGCCGAGCGCCGCGCCGGGCAAGGCGACGCCGTGGCGCAAACGTTGATCGCGGAAATCTATGCCAATGGGCTGGGTGTCGCGCAGGACATTCCGCGCGCCATAAGCTGGTACAATCAGGCTGACCAGAACGGGGACGTGCAGGCGACGTTTCAGCTTGCGCTGATCTATCAGTCGGGCACAGGCGTGACGCAGAACCGCCAGCGCGCCGCGAGATTGTTCCAGAAGGCGGCCGAGGCCGGGCACGCGGCGGCCAAATACAATATGGGCCTGCTGCACGTCGAGGGCGAATTTGCCGAGCCCAATCTGGTGCGTGCCGCGCAGCTGATCGGCGAGGCGGCGGAAGCGGGTCTGCCCGAAGCGCAATATGATTTTGCCGTGATGCTGCTCGAGGGTGCGGGCGTTGCGCCCGACACCGAGCGCGCGCTGGAGCTTCTGGCGTTGTCGGCAAGCGAAGGGCTGGCCGATGCGCAGGTGGAATATGCGACGCTGCTCTATATGGGGGCCTTGGGCGAGCGCGACGCAACCGCAGCAGCCGGGTGGTATGCCCGCGCTGCCGAGCAGGGCAACCCCGTGGGCCAGGCCCGCTACGCCATGATGCTGGCGGCGGGTGAAGGCGTGCCCGCCGATATCGAAACCGCGGCCATGTATCGCGATCTCGCGCGCCGGCAGGGCCTCTCCGACAGCAATCTCGACAACGTCATAAGAGGCGCCGACCCCGACGTGCGGGCGCGCGGCGAGGAACGGGCGCGTTATTGGCCGGGCGTGCCGCCCAGCCAGGAACCGGCGCCGACGGCCCCGACCAGCGAGGAAGACGACACGCTCGATCAACCCCTGCCTGATATGCTCGATACGCTGCCGCCTGAAATCAGCGAGATGATGGGGGGCGAGGACTAGAGCAATTCCAACTTCGATGGCATCGAGACAGGGGCTCTAGGTCTCTGTTTTGGTCATGCTTCCGATCCGGGCGGAGACTCGTCGGATGCGGAAATGCTTGAAAGCCAGCCCGTTCTGGGGCAAAAGCCAGCCACCAATCCAAACAAGGCCCCGAGCGCGCACCGCCGGCGGGCGCTCAATCGCAAAAGACCAGAAACGATGAAAATCAACGGTAACGAAATTCGCCCCGGCAATGTGATCATGCACCAGGACCGCCTTTGGGTGGCGGTGAAGGTCGATCACGTCAAGCCCGGCAAGGGCGGCGCCTATGCCCAGGTGGAACTGAAAGCCATCCAGGGCACGACCAAGCTCAACGAACGCTTCCGCTCGGCGGAAACCGTCGAGAAGGTGACGCTCGAGCAGCGCGACTTCCAGTACCTTTACGCACAGGGCGACGCGCTGGTGTTCATGAACACCGAAACCTACGAGCAGATCGAACTGGCCACCGATTTCGTCGGCGAGCGCGCAGCGTTTCTGCAGGACGGCATGATGGTGACCGTCGAAATGTACGAAGACACCCCGCTCGGCGTACAGCTGCCCGCGCAGGTGACGCTGGAAGTGACCGACACCGAGCCCGTGGTCAAGGGCCAGACGGCGGCCAACTCGTTCAAGCCTGCAGTGCTTGAAAACGGTGTCAAGACCATGGTCCCGCCCTTTGTCGGCATCGGGCAGAAGATCATCGTCGATACGACCGAAGTGACCTATATCCGCCGCGCGGATTGATAAAACGAGCGGGTGCGATTGGCGCAGGCTCAGCGCACCCTCACCCCGGCCCTCTCCCCTCAAGGGAGAGGGGGCTCTCAAGGCAGCGCAGGCGGACACACGCGAGCGCTGGTGAATGACCTTCCTTCCCCCCTTGAGGGAGAAGGTGGCCGCGAAGCGGTCGGATGAGGGGTGCGCAGCGGTCGCGCTACCATCCATCGCATACTGATTTGAACCCGATCGCATACCGAACAGGATATCCCCATGGCTCGCTCAGCGCTGATGAACGTAATGGTCAATGCCGCGATGAAGGCCGGCAAGGGCCTGATCCGCGATTTTGGCGAGGTCGAGAATTTGCAGGTGTCGCGAAAAGGGCCGGCCGATTTCGTGACCGTTTCCGACAAGCGCGCCGAAAAGGTGGTGATGGACGAGCTGATGAAGGCGCGCCCCACCTATTCCTTCCTCATGGAGGAAGGCGGGGAGATCAAGGGCACCGACGGGATGCACCGCTGGATCATCGATCCCATCGACGGCACCACGAACTTCATGCACGCCATTCCCATGTTTGCCGTGGCGATTGCGCTCGAGCGCAACGACGAAATCGTCTCCTCGGTGATCTACAATCCGATCATGGACGAGCTCTATACCGCCGAAAAAGGCAATGGCGCCTGGCTCAACAACCGCCGTCTGCGGGTGGCGGGGCGCAAGCACATGGCCGAGGCGCTGATTTCCACCGGCATCAATTCGCAAGGCCGCGCGCTCGATGCGCTGCAATTGCGGCAGTTGGCGCACATCACCCCTGCCGTTGTCGGCATTCGCCGCACGGGCTCGATCTCGATCGATCTGGCGTGGCTGGCCTCGGGCCGGCTGGATGGCGTGTGGGAAGCGGGCCTGAAACCCTGGGACGTGGCGCCGGGACTGTTGATGGTCAAGGAAGCCGGCGGGTTTCTGACCGACTTTGCCGGCGGCAACGATGCCGTAGCCAAGGGCGAAGTGGTGGCTGGCAATGAAATCATCCAGGCCGAACTGCTCAAGGCCGTGCAGGCGGTCAAATAACTAAGTTGACTCGAAAAGTCATAATAAAATAGCGTCCTCCGGTCTATCGATCCGGGGGAATGTCATGGCTATCGTTTTTCGCATCCTTTTCGCGCTGTGCGTCGGGTTATCGGCAACACATGTCGGGCATGCCCAGGACGTGTTCCCCGTGACCGTCGAGCACGCGCTGGGCACGACGACGATCGAGGATGTTCCCGAACGCGTCGTGGCGCTGATGGACCGCGACGTCGATACGCTTCTGGCGCTTGGGGTCGTGCCGGTCGGCATCCGGTCCTGGTACAATTTCGAGGATGGGGCAGGCCCGTGGTCGGCGCCACTGCTCGAGGGGCATTCCCCAGAAGTCTGGCTCGGGCGGGAACTCAACTTCGAAGCCATAGCGGCGACCGAACCCGACCTGATCGTTTTCGCGAGTTCGGGCGGGGATCGCGCAGAATATGAGCGGCTAAGCCAGATCGCCCCTACCCTGTCGTTGCCCAAGGGCGAATCGCCGTGGGGGTCGACAACGACGGCGACGACGCTTCTGATTGCCGAAGCGCTCGGCCGTCGCGACGAAGGGCAGGCGCTAATCGATGGTCTCGAAACCTATCTGGCCGGGATCAAGGCCGAAAATCCCCAATTTGCGGGCCACACGGCCAATTATCTCGACGTCCATGCGGGCGGGCTGACCTATTACGCCCAGACCCAGTTCATCAACAAAACGCTTTACGATCTGGGCTTTTCGCCCGTGCCGGCGGTGCTCGACATGCCGGCGGACGAGAGCTATGTGACGGTGACCGCCGAAGAGGCGCGTCTGGCCGATGCCGATATCCTCCTGATCTACCCGTTCGGCAGCACGCGAGACGAGATACTGGCCGCAAATCCGACGCTCGATACGCTCGAGGCGTTTCAAACCGGCGGGGCGATCCTCCTGCCCGACCTTGCCTTCTCGCAGGCCTCGGTGCTCTCCATCCCCTATGCGCTAGAGCGGCACCCGAGCTGAATGAATCGGTGCGGGTTCCCAAATCAACGCGTTTCTGATTCATCATGTTTGCCGGGTGAGGAGGCCGGCGGACATGTCGAAAGCTTTGTCACTCGATCTCCGGACGCGTGTTCTTGCCGCCGTGGCCAGCGGGCTCAGCCATCGCCAGGCAGCTGAACGCTTTGGTGTCAGTGCGGCAAGTGTGAGCCGCTGGAGGGCGCGCCAGCGTGATCAGGGAGCGCCTCTTCCCAAGGCCTTGGGAGGTGATCGTCGATCTGGACGCATCGACGCCTGCAAGGTTTTGATCCTATCGCTGCTCGAGGAGACGC
>NZ_FNCS01000038.1 GCF_900100665.1 Pelagibacterium luteolum | reverse complement strand
GCCGATCAACCGCCTCGCATTCGAAGCCTATGTCGAGCAGGTTCTGGTGCCCGAGTTGCGGCCCGGCGACATCGTGATCATGGACAACCTCTCCAGCCACAAAGGAACCCGGACCCGTGAACTGATTGAGGCAGCGGGCGCATCACTCAGGTTCCTGCCGCCCTATAGCCCCAACTTTAATCCGATCGAAAACGCCTTCTCCAAACTCAAGGCGATGCTTCGCAAAGCAGCAGAGCGAACCGTTGATGCGCTCTGGAACAGAATTGGCAAACTGGTCCAAACCTTCACGCCCAAAGAGTGCGCCAACTACTTTGCAGCCGCTGGATACGATGCAGACTGATAGGATTCCGCTCTAGAAGCTTGCTCTCAAGCGTTAGCAGCACATCTTTGCTGGGATACCTTTGTCTGGCGCTCATTGAGCTGAGATAGCTGGCACCTTTGCCCAGCATCCGCTCCGAAAACTCAGCCTTGCTGTGCACCAGACCCAATTGCCCGGCCAGCGCATAGGCTTGCTCCAGTACATCCATCACATTCCACACCGTCATCCTGTTCTCCTCAGTCATTTTTCTGCATCCAGAACCCGTAATTCGCTGCTCGGGCGCTGCTGACCCAGATAAATATATTTATCAGATCAGGGCCTTAGCTCTGGTGAGAACGAGGATGCCTTATGAACTCAACGGAAAGGAAGAAGCTTAGAGACGCCTATTTCGAGCTATGCATGCAGATGGGCACAACCCACATGGTGACGCTGGCCACACATCAGCATTGGTCGATCAATAAGATGAAGGCGCTCATCAGGCATTTCGCTGGCTGCATGGACAATTCTGGCTTGGGCGGGATTTGGTCACAAAAGCCGATGAGCCAACGCATGAACGGTGTCTTCTTTATCGAAGGCAGCGAACTTGGTGCTGCAATCCATACGCACGGTCTCGTTCACATTCCCTACGGCACCGAAAGCTTTAAAGCTCAGGCTGGCAAGCTCTTGTGGGATGAAACCTGCAAGAGCGGCACGTTCAAGCTTCGAGAACTTTACCGGCCCAAAGGGGCATTCGACTACAGCAGTAAACTGATGAAATGGAGAAACTACGACCATGACCGCATCGTACTGCTTGCCGACTTCATGTCGGAAAAATCCCTGTCACTTGAGCCAACTATGCAACGCTGATACCGCGCCAAGCGGCAGGCTACAGACTCGACCGGAAAGAGACTGCTCGTCGACTTGGACAGCGGTTAATGGCTTCGCTGTACCAAAGTTCCAAAAGCGAAGAACCCAACGTTTTACGGAATAAAAAAAACGGCTGAGGGTGAAACGAACAAGAAGCCGAAGTGACATGAACAAACAGGCGTTTGTGAAATGTCAGTGAAGGATTTGGATGCAGGTCCAGGCGTCAGCTGGACATGATCCTAATAAAACCAATGGCAATTCCGGCAACGCTACGCCAAGAACATATCGCATTTGCGAAATGACCCGACCGCATTTAGGGATTGGGGATTGGTATTTGAGGACAGCGGCGATGAGTGACCAAGCAGAAATGACACGAGAAGAGCAGAAGACGGAATTTCTGGATCTGACAACCGAAGTTGTGTCGGCATATGTGAGCCACAACTCAATTAGTCCCACTGACCTGCCGCGTTTGATAGCCGACGTCCACTCAGCGATCACAGATCTCAAAGAAGCCGAAGTGCCGGAACAGACGGCAGATCAACCCAAGCCGGTTGTGCCGATCAAAAAATCAGTGACGCCCGACTACATCATCTGTCTTGAAGACGGCAAAAAGTTCAAATCGCTCAAGCGCCATCTGCGGGCGCACTACAACATGACTCCGGATGAATATCGGACCAAATGGGGATTGCCTTGGGACTATCCAATGGTTGCGCCCGCTTATGCCGAGAAGAGATCTCAGCTAGCCAAAGAAGCCGGATTGGGACGCAAGCGCTGAGGGTTTATGGCAAGAATGACACTTGATGCTAGGATGGTCGATAACCTTCGAAGCGACGAGCATACCTACTCCCTTGAACGCTTTTATGAGCCGGACGACGAGGAAGGGGCAGTCTTGTTATCGGGCCACGACGAGGCGAAAATCGAGCAGCAGCTGCATGAGGACACTGTCCGCATTCGGCAATGGATTGAGTCTCTGACAGCGAAGGATACGGGAATAGATCCCAATTTCGCACCCGATTACGTCTATGCCGCTCGGTACGAAGCCAAAAAACACAGAGCGAGCAAGTCCGAACTTTGGGAGGTCTTCTTCTTTTCCGAACAGCAAATGGCAGCCGCAGCTCCAAGCGATAAGGTCGCACCAGAGATCCGGCTATTCAGTAGTGCAGATGCGTTTGATGATGGATCGGTAGTCTCGATTCACACCGGTTTTACTATGCCGTTCGCCATTGGCTCAGACGAGGAAGAAGCCATATACCAGAGAGCTCTGGCAGCCGCACACTGCCAAAGTTAATCCTGGATCTCTTAGATGGCAGGAGTCGACGCAAACGCGGCCTTTCAATGCCTCGCTCTGCCGGCCCAATAGCTGACCTCTGGATTTTCGTGGACCGAAGAAAAAGCCCTACCGTTCAACGTCACCGCGTGACGCCACTGCCAGTGAAGCGATAAACTCATCGGGAATGGCCGGTTCGGAAGAACGTGACGCCAGTGCGGCAGAAACTGTTCCCAATGGACGCCTGCCGGTCGCCCCAGCCACGGCCCCCCTCAATCGGGCCTTGTCAAACACGAATATGCCTTTCATACCTCCAGCCGGGTTGCCACACTTGGAAACTCAAATAATGGGTTACTGAAACGTCATGGACCTTGAGACCTTCCTCCATCTTGCCGTGCTCTCCCTAGTTCAAGGCGTCACGGAATTCTTACCGATCAGTTCATCGGCCCACCTAATCATATTACCGGGATTGTTTGGCTGGCGAGATCAAGGATTGCTAATTGATGTCGCCATGCACATCGGCACCCTGGTGGCCGTGGTGGGCTATTTTTGGGATGAAACTAAGCGATTGATGATGGGGAGCGTCGATATCCTGCTGCGTAGAGCGTCCACGAACAGGCACATGGCGCTGACGGTTCTGGTCGGAACCCTGCCAGTGATCGTGGCAGGGATCCTGCTCAAGGATGTCATCGCAGGCGATTTCCGCAATGCCACCTTGATCGCAGCGACAACAGCGATTTTTGCGTTGGTGTTATGGGTGGCAGACCGCACCTCAGATGAAAAACGCCACATGATGAGTTCGATTAGCATCCCGGTCGCGTTTCTCATTGGATGCGCCCAAGCGATTGCGCTTGTGCCGGGTGTAAGCCGCTCAGGCATAACGATCTCCGCTGCATTGTTTTTCGGTCTGGCGCGCACAGAGGCGGCTCGATTCTCACTCCTGCTCTCGATCCCCACGACCGCAGCTGCGGGGTTGCTCGCATCTGCAGATCTCACGACGGCACAGAACACGGAGTTGCTTGCAGAAGCGCTCCTAGGGGCTGCCATGGCGTGTGTGACCGCTTACCTGTCGATTGCCTTCCTCATGCGCTGGTTGAGGCAGTTCACGTTTACACCGTTTGTAATCTACCGCCTCGCATTGGCGGCTTTCCTGTTTTTCTATGTCATGGCATGGATCGATCAATGATGATTTCCACCTGAGGCCCCATTGCCAAGATATTTCGTCGGCGCATTGCTCGCGCTTATAGCGGTAGGCTCCCTGCTTCCGGGTACCTTGCGCATTCCGAGCCCGTTTCTTACAACGACCGAGCATTTGCTGGCTTATGCTTTCGCGACTTTCGTGATCGTTGCCACTGTCAATCGCACTTGGCTGAGAATACTCGCCGTGCCATCCATGGCCATCCTGGCTTGTGTGTTTGAAATGATCCAGATCATCGTGCCTGGCAGGCGCGGGGACTGGGACGACGTGGTCTTCGGCATCTGCGGAGTAATTATTGGTGGGGTGCTTGCTGGCCTATGGCGGGCCAGCCTCTGGGCATGGTTACGGCTCAGAAACCGGTAAGCTCCAACCGTTGAGACTCTGGCTGCGAGGAGAGCCGGTCGCGGCTGGCTAACGAAGGCGCGATCGATCTATTTTCGAACCGATCGGCGTGAGACAAGCGTTGGCGCTCAGCGAACACAAGCGGTCACCCCTAGTTCCTCATACAGAACTCCGCGCACAGTACCCCGGAGCGCTGCAGGAGACACGGGTCAGACGCTCCAGCATCGCTCAGTGCGACAATTGCCGTTGTTAGTCGCTTGCAACTCCGATCTCTATATTCACGGATGACCGCTTTGCCAGCTTCAGCGTACAATAGCTGCCGGGCCGCAAACCACCCCCTTCCCTTCCTTGAGCTATGGCTTTGAAACCACGATCTGTTTGCTCGTCTCCGGCAAACATCGAGCTAAGAACTCTTTGCGATCCAACAGGTGTTCTGGCTTTGGAAGCTGGTTCATTCTGAGGCCCTGATCGGCATAGAGTTGTGCAATTTCTTGATTACCCTCTTTCATAACATCCCTCGTATGGGAGAAATTGCTCGGTCCAGAAAACTCTTTGAGGACGATGTTGTCGCAGCGGAAGACACCATAGCCTTTGCTGATGGCTTCAATCGCAAACAGCGTGTCTTCGCCGTGCCCTGCGAACGTCGCTGGCGGAAGAACCGGCTCCTTCCCTTCCAAAGCGAAGTTTCGAACAATGAACATGCTGCCCTTCAGATCGTAGTTGGCTTGAAAGACGTGGCTGCTCTCATACAGCTGAGGGTCCTTCTTCCAGATTTGATTTTGTCCCGGCATCTTTGCGGGATTGATGGGGAAGAAAACATCGATACCATCGTAGGCGTCGGCTGGTTGTGCGGCCATTTCGGCAAAGAACCTGCCACCGCTGTTGTGCTTGGGGCTGTGATACAGCACTGCATCGTCATCCATTATGATGCCCCAGCGATGAGAAGACGCATAGAAGGCCGCTAGGCACGCGTTTCGATTGAGGATGATCGGTTGGGCTGGCTTTTCAGTTATGGTGCCACCTCGCTCAGTCAGCGCTCCAAGTTCGGCACAGCCATCCCGCTCACTATCGGTCCAATTCGATATGACCACATGCACGGGCATATCGGTCATCTGCCGCCACCACCGGAGTTGCAGCTCGAAATTTGCCAACCGCCGCGTCCGGGCTTGGACATTGTCCGGCAGGAAGCTGGTAATGAATGCGCCAAAGATGTCTTTGGTCGGAAATGGGGCGGAAGGAAACTCAACGGGAATACGCCCGTAGGCACGGTCTGACGGCATTGTACGGCCCATCTTTGAGTGAGTGTGCTGAGGGAGTTGCGGGGTTGGCGTCCGGCTAAATCGCCCAAAAAAACTTGCCTAAGGCAACTTTTTTCATCTGTAATTTCAACGAAATAGCGACCCATAAAGGTTGTCGCCGCTAAAATACTGCCCGCCCACCAACTGCGCGAGACGGTCGATCTTTTCTGGGTCCCGCCCCCTCAATAGCTGGCGAATGTAAGGTGCGAACACCGACTTAGACTGGTTGACTGCGCGGCGGCTGCGTGTCCAACTGCTATCGTAACACCAGCCTGGATACATCTCGACGTAGCTCAGGCGCTTGGGAACAATCGGCATCGCGCCGCAAAGCAGCCCCTCATACACACCTATACCGAGCGTTTCTTGCAGACTGGCTGAGAAGACCGCTTCAGACCTTGCAACGAGGTCGCGGTATTGGTCCTTCGTTAGGTTTTGCTCCTGAGCGAAAACGAGGTCGTAGCCTGGCAGCAGCCTTTCCAATGCTCGCAGTGCATTGGGTTGTTTCTCCGCCGCCATCCGGTGCGGGAAAAGAATGATCTTTTCTTTCTTCCTTCCCGCATATGGAGCGAAAACGGTCTTCAGGTACTCCATTGGCCACCCGACGATCTTAGTCTTCGTGCCGGATACCTGCAGCTTTTTCACAAACAAGTCTCGATGAAACTTTGTGGCGAAGTAGCTTATCGAAGCGGCATGATAGACAGCTTGCTCGAAGGCAAAACTCCACGCTTTGTGCTTTATCTTCTGCCCCAGTTGGTCCGCAGGATCATATGAACCAGCGTGCCACATGACGTGGATGCCGATTCCAAGTTTCAGCAGATCTGCCATGTAGCGGACGCTCATGACGCCGGGGTGCCAAGCATCCGCAAACAGCACCCTGTCCCCAGCCTTGACCTGCTCGGCTCGAACCGCTTTTGCAAACTTCGCCACCTGCCTGGATTTGTAGATGTTGGTTTCGGCAAAATCCATGAAGGCGCCGCTGGTGATCGCTCCCGAAGTCGCTCCACCATTTATGACCCTCACCTTCCAGCCAGTGCCTCTTTGCTTGGCGGCGTTCCTTAGCTGCAGCGGCAGATAATGCTTCCACTCACTCGTATAGCGCTGCTCATGCGGCTCGATATCAAACAACCAAAGTGTCGGCATGTCAGGCAGTAGCCGTCGCTGGAGGCACAGCATCATTATCCCGCCGCCGTAGCACCCACCAGAAGCACAGAGCTCCAATCATTTTCATGAGCGAAACGATCACGACGGCAAGCCAATCAAACATCCCGATCAAGCTCAGCATTATGACCGTGTCGATCGGGACAGCTGCAGCAGATGAGAACAATATGCGCTGCGCCAACGGGCGTTTGGTCAGAGAGAACACCAGCCAATCGATAGTTTCCGACACAACAAATGCAGTCATGCTCGCAACTGCCACATCAGCGGAAGCAGTGAAGAAACTCAGAGCACCACCGGCAACCATCGCCAACAGCACCCAGTGGCCGATTTCTCGCTGAGCAAAGTCGCGAAAAACGAAGACAAAGCCAACGACAAGCATCACTGGAGGTATGGCCGTGTTGCCGATCATGATCGGTGGCAACAAAACCAGCAGCCAGTTGATGAATGCGATGGACAGAATATAAAGCGCAGTTGCGCTACCTTTTGGCATGGTTTCCCCCGAACAAGCCAACTAGTGATTCGTCGTCAAATTTGAACGACTGAGTCGAAAAAGCGCAAGCAGAAAATACTGACTGTCGCACTCAAGACGAAGTTGACGCGCGTATATTTCTGATGATGCTTTACATTATCGGTTCAGCAGGAGGGGGATGCGCCGTGTCATCAACGACAATCAATAACTTCGCCAGTATGGGCGCGCGGAAATTTGGCGTGGACTACTCAGAGTCGAAGGCGTTCCGCTGCGATCGCGCAAAGTATACGCCTGCGGTCAGCATGTCGTATATCAACCAGGTGGCCGACTCCGCAGCCTTTGCCTCTTTGCAGATGGCGCCGGGTGAGCTGCAGTTCACGCCGGCGGACCTCAATTTCACAGATCCCCGCAGCAGGCTATTTTTCTATCCTTGGGCGCTTTTGAGCGCCGGACAGGCTGCAAATACAAGCGTTGCAGCAGCAAAGACAAACTGGCTGACCCAAAAGCCGCGCGATCGGCGTGTGGTCATCATCGGCGACAGTGGCGGTTTTCAGATCCAGGAGGGCACGATTAATTTCACGCCGTCCACTCCAGGTCAGATGCTCAACTGGCTTGAAGCCAACACCGACTATTCGATGGTCCTGGATTTCCCAACGGGCGGCATAGAAAGGGGGTCGGTTGGGCCGCACTTGGAGCGGCTGGTTGCGGATGGGCATGATGTTTATGGAGAGGCAGATAAGTACGGCTTCTCACCCGAGTATATGGCCTGCCTCATACAGACTGAGCTCAACAACCAGCACTTTCAGGCCAACCGCACGGGCCAAACGAAATTTTTGAACGTGATCCAGGGGCGCAGCGAAAGAGAAAGTGCGTTCTGGTATTCGCGGGTAAAGCATTTCCCCTTCGAAGGGTGGGCGTTCGCAGGGCAGCATCACACGCACCTGTCGATGACGCTGTTTCGGCTCATTGAAATGCACCAAGATGGAAAGCTCGCTGACTGCGAGTGGATGCATTTTCTAGGCATCTCCACCTTGAAAGCAGGCATGATTCTATCCCGCCTTCAGAAAGCACTTCGAAGCTTCGTGGCGCCAAAACTCAGCATCTCTTTTGACTCCTCCAGTCCATTCCAGAGCTCGATCTACGCGACAGCGATTGTGGGCTTTGAACGCAGCGCTGACCGGTGGAGCTTCCGACCGGTTCGCCTCGGGAAAGAGCTGCTAAGCGGCGGCTACCGAACGATCAGCGATTATGCCGACGCTTGGGCAAGCGAGGATATAAACCGCGTAAAGGTCTCCACATCTATTGGGCACGGGATCTCGCTGAACAGACTCTTCCAGCCGCAGAGCACGAAAGCGTCGATGAACGGCGCTCAAGTGGCCCTTCTGATGAACCACAACATTCAGGCCTACATTGAAGGTTTCCGCAAGGCCTATCAAAATCTGGATGATGGGGCTGTGCTGGATCGACCGCTTGCGCTGTTCCAGATCGAGGCCATGATCGACGAGGTGTGCGACCGCTTGGCAACATCGCCACGGGCAGCGCGCACTTATTTGGCTGCGGTCAAAAGCGGCGTGGCGTGATGCTGCCTCATGGCTGGCTGTTTCCAGGGCGTAGCCGCACGGATCCGATCTCGTCACGACAGCTGCATCGCGCGGTGCAGGAAGCAGCCGAAGTGGCCGGGATCCATAAGCGTGTCAGTCCGCACACATT
>NZ_FNCS01000022.1 GCF_900100665.1 Pelagibacterium luteolum | reverse complement strand
CCCTCGTGGCGGAAGAAACGCTCCCGAAGCCAATCGTCCAGCCCGTCAAATGCTGTGCGACGGACGGGTTGGCGATAGGGCACCACACCGCCTTCGCGAAGATAGCGACGAACCGTGTTACGCGCGCACCCGAACTCTTGCGCGATCCGCTTCGCTCCCCAGCCCAGCTCATGCAGTCGAACCATTGCTGAAACTTCCTCCCCCGACCGCATCTCCTCAACTCGCCCTGGTTTTGTCACCACGAGCTTGGAGGGAAATTCATCGTGCATCTACTGATCCTCTCAAAAACAAGGGGTCAGTTCTTCGTTTCGTTTGGGGGGCAGTTTCTCATTTCGCCCGACAACTCTCGGCGGGATGACAATATTGCACCGCGACACGGTGACTCATCTGGTGCAAAACGGGGCATATCGGCTCGTGGCGAGGACCAGATTCTGGTAAAGTCACGGCATGGTCGAACCTGCCGGAAACGCCGAGATTGCTGCCCTTCGCGCTGCTCTTGCCGCAGCTGAACAGCGCGCCGATCTGGCTGAACTGAAGGCGGCGCAGGCTCGAGCTGAAGCCGCCCGGGTTGTTGCAGAAAAGACCGATGGCGAAGCCGAGATCGCCCGTCTCAAGCTCGAGATCGAAAAGCTCAAGCGCAGTCTTTATGGGCAGCGCTCCGAGAGGAAGGCCAAGCTGCTCGACCAGCTCGAGTTCGAACTCGAGGATCTCGAAGCGGCGGCCACCGAAGACGAGCTTGCCGCCGAGATGGCCGCAGCCAGGACCACGCCGGTCAAGGCCTTTACCCGCAAGCGGGCACAACGGCGCGGCTTTCCCGACCACCTGCCGCGCGAGCGCGTCGTCGTGTCGGCGCCCGAAGCTTGCCAATGCTGCGGGTCGGACCACCTGGTCAAGCTGGGCGAGGATGTGACCGAAACGCTCGAAGTGATCCCGCGTCAGTGGAAGGTGGTCCAGACGGTACGGGAGAAGTTCAGTTGCCGGGACTGCGAGAAGATCAGCCAACCACCGGCGCCGTTCCATCCCACACCGCGCGGCTTTGCCGGGCCCAATCTTCTGGCGACGATCCTGTTTGAGAAGTTCGGTCAGCATCAGCCGCTCAACCGTCAGTCCGAGCGCTTTGCCAGAGAGGGCGTGCCCGTCAGTCTCTCGACGCTGGCCGACCAGGTTGGCGCGGCAACCGTGGCGCTCAAGCCGCTCCATGATCTGATCGCCGATCACGTGATGGCCGCCGATCGATTGCACGGGGACGACACCACGGTGCCGATCCTGGCCAAGGGTCAGACCAGAACGGGTCGGGTGTGGACATATGTGCGCGACGACCGCCCCTTCGGCGGCATCGAAGGTCCGGCAGCTCTGTTCTACGCCTCACCCGATCGCAGGGGCGAACATCCGAGGGCTCATCTCGCCGACTATTCCGGCATCCTGCAGGTCGACGCCTTTGCCGGCTACAACGGCCTGTTCGACCCCGAACGTCGCAGCGAGCCCATTCGCCCCGCCTTTTGCTGGGCTCACGGACGACGCCCCCTGTTCGAGCTCGCCGATATCGAAAGGGTCCGAAAGAAGAAAGGCAAGGGCGGCGCCATCTCCCCGGTTGCGCTCGAGGCGGTGCGCAGGATCGACGAGATCTTTGCCATCGAACGTGATCTTTATGGCCTGCCGCCTGATCAGCGCCTTGCCGAGCGGCAGCGGCTGTGCGCGCCACTGGTTGAGGAACTGCATGCCTATATGATGATCGAGCGCGAAAAGCTCTCGCGTCACGCTCCTGTGGCCAAAGCCATGAACTATATGCTCGCGCGCTGGACAGGCTTTACCGCATTCCTTGAAGATGGCCGCATATGCCTCTCGAACAACGCAGCCGAGCGTGCGCTGCGCGGAATCGCCCTTGGCAGAAAAGCGTGGCTGTTCGCCGGTTCGGACCGCGGTGCTCGCAGGGCCGCGTTCATGTACACCCTCATTGTCTCGGCCAAGCTCAACGATATAGATCCCCAGGCCTGGCTCGCTGACGTGCTCGCCCGCATTGCCGACATGCCGCAGAGCAAGCTGGGAGAACTGCTTCCCTGGAATTGGGTGACGCAGGCCGTGACCAAGGCCGCCTGATCGTGCAGCGCAATAAGGTTTATGCCGTCAAAACCATCGACCGCGTCGCTGCTGAGCTCGGCGAAACGGTCGACCGCATCTTCGATATCGCCATCGAAATGGAAACGGAAGACGGCGTGATCTGGATCTATAGTCTCGCCGATGACGGTGGCACGATCGACTTTACTGAAGACGGGGTCGAGTGCCTCAGAAATCTCATCGAAGAGCACCAATCAGCTGAATCCTGACAGCGCCGTGGTCCTCAACGGAGGCTTACGTTGAAAGTGCTCAACGATGATAAGCGCGCAATCTTTGCCGCAGCGGCTCACGCCCAGCGCGCCGCTGATTATCTTATCGATCTGCAACCAAGAGCGCAGGCTGCATCCGATCCGGACGTCGCTGCCGCCTGACCAGTGCTTTGTGCCGGCCCAGGATAGGTCAAAAATCCGGCGTCCGCTTCGAGCGGACGCCGGATAGCTTGCGAGCGCAAGCCCGCGGACAAGCGGCACGGGATTGTCGAGATGCACGCCGGTAACTCAGGGTGATTGTTCTGGCGATAGTCCTTAGATCCCATGATCGCTGAGAAGCGCGCGTATGTTTCATACCATCGATGTTGCCATATGGCATTCCGCAACGGTCATGCTGCAACGTTTTTTGATCCCGAAATCATGGGACCTACGGCATTGCAGAGCCAACCGGCCCGCCCCTGGTAGGCCTAACGGAATGCTTTTACGGACCGTCGCGCCTGGTCATCGCGAGCTCACACTGTTCTGGGGCTCAGTCATCCCGCACGAGTGATCTGGTTTCTCCGTGGCTGAATCGGTCGTTGAAACGGTTAGGGAAGGGGACGATTCAAAGCTATGGCTATGAAGCCACACACGCCAGTTGGAGCTACGGTGCCAGCGAAATCCAAGCCGCTCTTCAAACACGCGACTGCTGTGGGTATCGCGTTCGGGTTGGCCTGCGTGCTTTTGGGTGTGGCATGTCAGTGCCTCGGCCCATTGCTTGTCTCACTCTGGTTTGGCGGTCGTCGCCTTGTCGTCAATGATGCTGCCCGCTCCATTCGCTACGCTCCCGTGTTGGTCTTGACGCCAGCGGCTTATGACGCCCGCCTTTCCTCTCGCATCCAAGCAACGATACCGAAAGGAACTGACAAATGACCGACAAAGCAACTCGCAAGACCCCAAACTTTATCGCCTACTGCATTAGTGAGAGCGAGAACGCCATCTGGACCCGCATTGGCGCCGCCTGGGACCACGAGGACGAGAAAGGGCTCAACCTGCAACTCGATCTCATTCCCGTTAATTTCACCGGGCGCATCGTCCTTCGAGAACCTAAAGCAAAACAGGAGGAGGGCGCGTAAGCGCCCCCTCCCATTCTGCACACCTAGCCGTGTCGCGTCACGCTCGGCGGGCTATCGCACCATTGGTGCAGCGAATCCACCGTTTGCTTGAATAAATTCAGCCTTCTCCTGCCAGAAATCACGCTCATGCACGGGGAAAAAGAGCAGGGGGCCTTTAATTGCAATAGTGTCGCCATTGCGAGATGCCGTCCATGGCTCGTTTGCACTTGACCAATCGTAGGTGACCTCAATGGTCCGCTTGGTATCAAAATTGCCCTTCGCAATCTGTTCACTCAGTTCCCGGGCGGCGATGAGCAACACGTCCCACGCCTGTTCAGAAAGCATCGATATCACCAAATTTCTTTGAGAGTCATGTTCAACATGATCAAAGATGCTGGACCAGAAATCGTTGGTGATCGTTGCCCGGCCATGGCGTCGAAGTTGTCCCAGCCAGTACGCAATTTCATAGGTCTCGTTTGGCTTCGTCATGAGGTCCGTCTCGTCGTACGTCATCCCATAGTAAGCCCCAATCAGCAGGTCTCGGTGGCTTAAGCCCAGCTCCGCATTGGTCCAGTGTGCTTTTCGACGCCCCTGCAGCATGAGATCGATATAGCTTCCAGCTTCGTTGGTTTGCACGGCCTTCAATGCTGAAAATTCAGGCGTGCTGTTGTCCATCCTCGATGTGCCAACAGGCAACTTTCGCCTTCCGTTCTTGGCACGGAGAGCCTGCTTTTCTCGCAAAAGCTCGTTGTTTAACGCAGATGCGGACTCTTCCGCGCTCACCCGCCAGGCAATTTTACGAAGCGATGCGAGTGCCTGACTTTCCCATACAGCGAGCATTGCCGGCGTGACCTGCGTATCCTGGTTCTCCACGGTTTCCTCCCAATGCGCACCAGAAAACGCTTCAGTGGTGAAACCATGATCCAGCTCGGCTCTTAGGCGTTCGGTAATGATCTCGCTCCGGTATCGGGACCAGGTTAGTTTGTTGATGTATTCCTTCCCGCACTTGAGGTGAGTTCCGGGGGTGCCTTCATGGGCCATATGGATTCTATCATCGGAATTGACGAGTCTTCGGCCCAACAGCAGACCGTGACTCTCCACGAGAGCATAATTATATCGAGCGAGCTTCTGGCGCTTGAACTCTTGCCAAACTCTATCGTAACGCCTGTCGCCCAACCAATCCGCCGCTGGTCCCTCTTCTTCCTCGAAAGCTTCTTGCCAATCTGGTCGGGCGTTACCATGCTGTTGTTCGGTCAGCCGGCTATCCCTGCCCACTAGCGGGGACAAGGGGTGCCTGCAAATCAAAGAGGCTTCGCCTCCCGGATGAGCGTGATCCTGATACTGAATCCCCAACTGCTCTTCGCCAATTAGCTGGAGGATTTGCGCCATGGTAAACCCGTGGGCAAAGAGAATATCTTTGTGGGCCTTCGCGAATTTGGTGTCACCCTTGTTCGCTACGGGCACTTGCCGATCTTCAACCGTGGAAACGTAACCCTGCCTGAAAAATGTATTCTGAGCCCGCTTTGATGTGATGACTCGTTGATCGGCAAAGAAATCTGCGGTGACAAACCAATGGGTAAAGGTCAGATCGGGAAATTGCTCGGAATAACCTGCAACGATCATGTCCACCTCGGCGCCCGGAGCGAAGCGGTCGGAATCAAAATAGACCCCATTGTTGTACTCTCGATCGCTGGGGTAAATTTGGTTTTCCAACGCAGTTTTCATGCTCCGAAACTCGCGTATGTCGATGGCGTCGTCTTCGGCCGGTCGTTGCAAATCTGAAAAGCTCATATGGGGTTCCTATCGCTTGAGTTTGGTTATGCGGTCCAGCGCCAAGCCGATTTCGGCTTCGCTGACATCTTTTTCGCCACCGACGGCTAAAGGCTTCTCAGACGGTGGGAGGGTGGAGCCGGATATTTTCTGGCGCGTGGACGTCGACGAGAGAGGTTCAGAACGACCAACCTTTTCGGTGGGGCGCATCGGCGAGGTTGGTTTGGCGTAGCCACCAGTTGCTTTGGAGGTCAGGTTGCGCTCGGCGCGATCGATCCGACCGAATGCCACCCGTAGATGGTCGCCTGTGTAGGCCTTGCCGCTCTCGCGTACAGCGCCCGCCCGGCGCAGCAGGTTCGCCAATGCCTTCCACGTCAACCCGGTCGCACGCTGATGGACAAGCGCTGCGTAGTGCCGTTGCACGACGCGATCAAAGGGTATGCGCTCACCATCGAGCACAAGATCTGATGCAAACGTTTCTGCCCATCGCTGAGGTGATTGTTCTGCCATGACGCATCGGTATCACCGGAGTCTTCAGCATTTCTCCCGATCAAGAGAGCAATTTGAGGCATTCGCGAAACGCTCTGTTTTGTTTCCAGTCGCCCGTGTGACCGGTCCGAGAATGCTTGATCTTTCACAGTGCGAAATTGGCTTCCGGAGTGTCCTGCAACATTCACTGACAACCTTGGATCATCGATCGACAAGCCACCCCCCAGCGCCGCGATCGTGCAGTCTGAGGTGACTCAGGACTTGCGGAGGTGTGGCACCTTACGAATGCCAAAGGTGAACTATGAACAGGGATCTTTTCCGGCTGAAGGTCGCCGGTCTCAAGGCGCATGACCTTCTCCGTACCTTGAGTGGACACGACGATGGGCGTGATTTTGAATTCGCAGAAGACGTATGGAGCGAAACCCTCGGCTATATGCCGTTTGGTGAAGTTCCAAATCGTCTTCCAGAAGACGAAGTTGCCGCCGACCTTCTCAGGGTGCAAGGCATACTCTGGGCGCTTGAAGCGCTTAGCGTTATAGGGCTCCCGGAGTAAGCGAAAGCGGGGAGCCGGCATCACACAAGATGCCGGCTCCTTCCCAATATCGATGCCTTGACGAAAGGTTTCTCGGCCGCACGAGAGCCCCAGTATTATCTAGCGAGCAATTTCGAGCATTCACGAACTGCTCTTTTTTGTTCTTCCTACACCTGTGCACCCTTGGGAATTTCTCATCGAAGGCTAACTGGCAACTCCGCGCTGGGCGGAAGCGCGCAGTCTCGGATGCACAGGTGGGCCGCAGTCATCGAACGCATGCTGAACACCCCGCCCGAGGGTGCAACCAATTGGTCGATACTCAGCATTGTCGCCGAGATTGGCCAATCCCGACCATCCGGTGCATATAGGCCGCTTTCGAACCGGAGCCGCATCGAAGCGAAGTGTTCAAGCTCCCAGCCGATTTACTGTAGAAAGGGTGCAGGGCCTTGTTGGCTCTCGATATCCCCACCACTGATCGATTGTCTATGCGTGAATGAAAAGGCGCTCGATCGGGAAAAGCCGGCTCTCCCAATGGCGCCTGGGCGTATCCGAGCGCAGTACCCATGCCTATATCCGTTTTGGCACATCTTCGCTGTGCCGCGCTCGATATCGTCACCGGGGCAATGATCGGAGAATTGCAAACTCCATCGCTCTACCGATTTCCTCCACTCTCTCAGGGAAATCGGCCAGCACGTTCCATCCGGACCGGACATGCACATGGTCAACGACGCCACTCACATAACACCAAGGATGAAGTCTCGGCTTGAGCGTCGCCCTCACTGGCGCGTCCAACTTGCGCCGACATCGGCGTCCCGCATCTCAGGTCGAACGCTAGTTCGCCAAGTTGACTCGCAAGCAGCTCCATCGGGGGCGTTTACCGGTCGAACTGATGGTAATTATAAACGTGTCCAATCTATCCGTAATGACAACCCCACCCATACAAGTGGAGCAAAGTCCGCCGCCGTGCAACGCTTCTGTCAGAAAACAATGCGCCGGACTTTAGAGTCAGGTGACTGAGTTTGGTGCTCCACCAGCCAGTGAGCGGCCTTGTCCACCACGGCGTGAAGGACCAGAGTCAGGAAGGCCAAAACCACCAGCGCGGCGAACATGAGATCGGCCATGGCCCGTCCGTTGGCAAAGAGCATCAAATAGCCCAGGCCCTGGGAGGCGCCGACCCATTCCCCGATGATGGCGCCGATGGGCGCGTAGACCGCCGCAAGGCGCAGGCCGGAGGCGAGAGCCGGCAGGGCCGCCGGAATGCGGATGCGGGTCAGGACGCGCGCGGGCGTCGCGCCCATCACACTGGCCATTTCCAGCCATTCGCCGGGCGTGCGCATCAGGCCGTCGAAAAACGCGCTGGTCACGGGGAAATAGATAATCAGGAGGGCCATGGCGATCTTGGATTCCAGGCCGTAGCCGAACCAGAGCGTGAGGATCGGCGCGAGGGCGAAAACAGGAACCGCCTGAGAGAAGACGAGAACGGGTCGCAACAGCGCGCGGGCCCCGCGCGACGCGGCCAGAACGATGGCCGTCGCGGCCCCCAATGAGGCGCCCATTACAAGTCCAATCAGCACCTCGGTCATTGTGACCAAGGCGTGATGGGTGATGAGCGCGTGATGGGTCCAGAGGGCCTCGACCACGCGCAGCGGGCCCGGCAGGATGAAGGCGGGAGTGTCGGTGAGGGCGACCAAGGCTTGCCAGAGCCCAAGCATCAGGACGGTTACGCCCGCAAGGCGCAGGGTGGTGCTCAAGGCTCCTTGTCGCGCTGCTTTCATACGGGCGCGCCCCGCATCCGCGCCAGGAGCGCGCCCTGGGCGTCGAGAACTTCGGAGGCGTCGAAGTCGCGGATCGGGGCGGTGGCGGGGGGCGCGACTGCGTCCATTCCCTTCTCTGTCATGATAAAGATGGCGTCGCCGAGCCGGGCCGCCTCGGCGCAATCATGGGTAACCAGCAGGACCGTGCGGTCGGAGAGGACGTCGGCGGCCAGTTCCTGCATGGCGGCACGGGCGCGGGCGTCGAGGGCGGAGAACGGCTCGTCCAGTAGGATGATGGGGCGCGCTTCCATGAGGGTGCGCGCCAGGGCCACGCGCTGACGTTGTCCGCCTGAAAGAGTGCCGGGCTTCCTGTCCATGTGTGGCGTTAGTCCGACCCGCTCGACGATCGCTCTTGCGCGAGCGCGATCCGGCATCTCGTTGCGCAGCCGGGCACCAAGGGTGACGTTGTCGAAGACGTCGAGCCAAGGCAGCAGCAGGTCCGATTGCGCCATCATGGCCACGCGTGGCGCGATTGCGGAGCCGTCGTCGGCGGTGATGGTGCCGGTAAAGGCGATTGTCGTTTCGACGCCGGCCACCAAGCGCAAAAGCGTCGACTTGCCCACGCCCGAAGGCCCTAGTAACACCGTCCAGCGTCCGGCGGCAATTTCCAGACGCAGGGGCGGGAAGATCGTCGTGGCGCCCACGGCGGCGCTGCCGGTGATCTGGAGCGCTGGTGCCATCACTACGCTACGAGCCCCATCTGCCAGAACCCCACTTCGAGCCGGGTGGCGGTTGTGAACCGGTCACACAGACGCGGCCAGCGCGGGCTCGCCTCGGGGGTCTCTCCGAGCCTGCGGCGCACGGCCCCGTCGATCAGGTCGCCGACCATATGGCACAGTGCCTGATAGTCAGGGCCGGCATAGGTCGCGATCCAGTCGTGATAGGGAGTATTTCGGGCGTCGCCTTGAAGACGCGCGCCGATCTCGCCATAGCCCAGCACGCACGGCGCCAGCGCCGCCAGGAGGTCGAGCAGATCGCCGCTATGGCCGGCATCGAGGACGTAGCGCGTATAGGCGAGGTTTTCCGGTGCTTCCTCCGCCGCGAACAGCATTTCCTCGTTTATCCCCTCGGCGGCGCAGGTTTCGACGTGAAGCCGCATTTCCTCCCCGACCAGCGCGTTGACGGTCGCGGCGCAAACCCGCATCTCGTCGAGCGTTTCCGCCTTGGTGACCGCCAGTGCCCAGGCGCGGGAGAAATGGACAAGAAACAGGTAGTCCTGGGTCAGATAGCGCAGGAACGCCGCGCGCGGCAGCGTGCCGTCTGCCAGCCCGGACACGAAAGCGTGGCGGGTGTAATCCTGCCAGAGGGCTCCGGCGCTGGCGCGCCAGAGCGGAAAGCTCGTCCCATACGCGCTCATAATGCCCCCACATCGATGGCGAGGTCGGACACAGGGACTGTATCGCCGATCAGCCCGGCTTCGGACAGGAAGCGCTCGAACCGGACATAGCGGCCCGAATCGAGCGCGGCGGGCCGCAGCGCGAAACGCGAGATGGTGTCCGCCCAGGCGCGTTCGTTGAGCTCGTCCTGCAGTTCGGGGGCGGTGGCCGCAAAGATCTCCCAGCTCTGCTCGGGATGGTTGACGATGAACTGGGTGGCGCGCTCGGTCGCGGCGAGAAAGCGGGCGATCAGGTCGGCGTCGAGGGTCTCGGGATTGGCGAGATAGACCAGTTCGTCATAGGAGGGCACGCCTTCCTCCTCGAGGTAGAAACACCGGCCCGGCCTGCCTTCGATCTCCATCTGGTTGAGCTCGAAATTGCGATAGCCGCCGATGGTGGCATCGACTTGCCCCGCCATCAGAGCGGTCGAGAGCGCAAAGCTGACATTGACCATCTCGACATCCTCGAGGGTGAGCCCGTTGGCGCGCAGGACCGAGCCCAAAAGCGCCTCTTCGACCCCGGCGACCGAATACCCCACGGTTTTGCCCGCAAGGTCGGCGATTGCCCCGATGGGGCCGTCCTCGAGCACGATGAGGCAATTGAGCGGGGTGGCGATCAAGGTCCCGACGCGCACGAGCGGCAGGCCTTCGTGGACCTGGAGGTGGAGTTGGGGCTGATAGCCGATGGCGAGGTCGGCGCGGCCCGCCGCGACCATTTTGGGGGGATCGGACGGATCGGCGGGCGCGACGATTTCGATCTCCAGGCCCTCATCGGCGAAATAGCCCTGCTCCTGAGCGATGATGATAGGGCCGTGGTCGGGATTGACGAACCAGTCGAGCAGGACGGTCATCCGATCCTGGGCCAGCGCGGGCGTTGTGAGCAGGACGGTCGCGAGGGTTGCAAGGAAGCGTTTCATCTGGAGTCTCCGTTAATGGTGGACGTGCCAAGGGCGGCGAGAACGATGGGGCCGGACCAGGCGCGGCCGAGCCGTTCGGCCGCCTGCCAGGAGCGCAGGCCGGTGCGGCAGCACAGGACCGCCCGTCGTCCGGCCGGGGGGACGGGACCGCCGGGGCCGAAATCGGCCACAGTCAGGCGATGGGCGCCGGGCGCGGCCAGGGGCGCCTCGATCTCGGCCCGCAGATCGACGATGTAGTCATCGCGCCCTATGTCACTGGGCGCGATAAAGCGCGGCGCGTGATCGGGCTCGGGCGCACCCTCGAACCGGAAGCCGCCGAAGCGATAGGTCTGGGCGTCGAAGGTGACGAGCCGGCCCAAAGGGCTTGGTGTCATTCCGGCAGCGATCGCGAGCGCCATCTGGGCCTGGATCGCGCCGATCACGCCCACCACGGGTCCGAGCACGCCGTCGTCGGCACAGGAGCCCAATTGCTGCGGCAGATCGGGAAAGACGGCACGCAGCGAGGGGGCCCCGGCGCAGAACCCGCCGCAATAACCCGAAAGCTGCAGCACCGAGGCGCTCACCAGTGGTGCTGCGGCTGCCAGACATTGGTCGGACAGAATGTAGCTTGCCGCGAAACTGTCCGCACAATCGAGCACCAGATCGATGTCGTGGCAAAGCGCTGCCACATTCTCGGGCGCCAGAGCCGCGGTGACCGCATCGATCGTACAATCGGGGTTGAGCCCGCTCATGTGCAGGGCGGCGGCCTGGCTCTTGTATTCCCCGATGTCGTGTCGGCGAAACAGTGTCTGGCGATGCAGGTTGGAGACCGCGACCCGATCGGGGTCGACCAGCCGGATGCGCCCGACACCGGCGCCCACGAGATATTGCAGCACTGGCGCGGCCAACCCGCCAGCCCCGACGACGAGCATGTGTGCTTTGGCGAGCTGCCGCTGGCCTTCAACTCCGAACTGGGGCACAGCGATCTGGCGGTCATAGCGGATCATCGCGTCGCCTCCAGCCATTCACGCACCCGCAATTCCGGATCGGCGTTGAGTGTGATGTCGGTCACCGCCGAGACGATGTCGGCGCCCGCCTGAAACACACCGGCGGCGCGGTCGACCCGCATACCGCCGATAGCGACCAGCGGGATCGGGCCGATGCGGCGCTTCCATTGCGTGACCCGGTCGAGCCCCTGCTCGTGCCATTTCATCTTCTTGAGGATGGTTGGGTAAACCGGGCCGAGCGCCACATAGTGGGGAGAAAGGGCGAGGGCGCGCGCCAGTTCGGCCTCGTCATGCGTGCTCACGCCGAGCCTGAGGCCAGCGGCCCGAATCGCGTCCAGATCGGCGGTGTCGAGGTCTTCCTGGCCCAGATGCACCCAGTCGCACCGCGCCGCGATCGCCGCCTGCCAGTGATCGTTGACGACGAGGGTCGCGCCGTGTGCGCGGCACAGCGCTTGCGCTCGTCCCACCTGGTCGCAAACGGCGTCTTCGGTACGATCCTTGAGGCGCAATTGCACCAGCTTTACCCCAAGCTGCAGCATGCGTTCGAGCCAGGAAACATCGTCGAAGATGGGATAGAAGCGATCGAGGGTCATGACAGAAAGGCTTGGCCGATGACTGGGGTCGAAGGCGCCGCCATGTCGCGGGGCTCCATGGGATCGGCGCCATGGGCGAGACGCCCGGCTTCCAGCGCGCGAGCGAAGCCCTCGGCCATTGCCGCCGGATCGCCGGCGCGGGCGACCGCGGTGTTGAGCAGCACGCCGTCATAGCCCAGTTCCATGGCATGGGCGGCGTGGCTGGGCAGGCCCAGCCCCGCGTCGACCACGAGAGGAAGGTCGGGGAAATGCGCCCGCAGGCTGCGCAATCCATAGACGTTGTTGAGGCCCAGTCCCGTGCCGATGGGCGCTCCCCAGGGCATGAGGACCTCGCAACCTGCCTCCAAAAGGCGTTCGGCGACGACCAGATCCTCGGTGGTGTAGGGGAAGACCTTGAACCCCTCGCCGCAAAGGATCCGGGCGGCCTCCACCAGGCCAAAGGGATCGGGCTGGAGGGTGTCGCTGTGGCCGATGACCTCGAGTTTGATCCAATCGGTAGCAAAGATCTCGCGCGCCATCTGCGCGGTGGTGACCGCTTCGCGCACCGAATGGCACCCGGCGGTATTGGGCAGGATGTGCACACCGAGCTCGCGGATCAGGGCCCAGAAACCATCGCCTGCGCGAGCACCGCGCGCTTCGCGTCGCACCGACACGGTGGCGATTCCGGCGCCCGAGCGACGGAAGGCTTCGGCCAGCACCGCAGGGGATGGGTATTGCGCGGTGCCCAGCATCAAGGGCGAGTCGATTTGCGTTCCGTAATAAATGGGCATCGTCAACCTCCCTGCCGGGGCGCGACGATTTCAAGCCGGTCCCCGTCTTCAAGCATGGTCGTTTCGCGCGCGACGGCCGGAACGAACGTCTCGTTGAGGGCCGTGGCAATGCGCTCCTCGCCATAGCCCAGTTCCTCGAGCGCTTCGGCGAGCGTTCGCGCGCGCAGCGCGACGCGCTCGCCATTAACTGTGAGCGTCATGCATCACCTCCGGGATTATTCCGTATTCGATATGGTCAACCGTCATGCGCGCCAGCGCGGGTGCCAGCAGAAAACCGTGCCGAAACAGGCCGTTGACATAGATCGTGTCGCCTCTGCGCCGGATGCGGGGCAGATTGTCGGGAAAGGCGGGGCGGGCATCGACGCCGATTTCGACGATTTCGGCCTCACCGAAAGCGGGATGCAGCGCGTAGGCGGCGCTGAGCAGTTCGAGCACTGAGCGCACGCTTGCACGGGCGCGTTCGGCCGTCTCGATCTGGGTAGCGCCGAGCATGTAGTGGCCGTCTCCGCGTGGCACGAGGTAGATGGGAATGCGCGGATGCAGCAGTCGTATGGGCCGACGGAGCGTAATCTCGGGGCAGCGCAGGACCAGCATTTCTCCCTTGACCCCGCGCAGATCGGGCAGAGCGTCGCGGGCAGTGAGGCCGCGGCAATCGATCGTCGGGCCGGTGGTTTGGGCGGGGCGGTCGCGCGTGATCGGGACGCCGCGCGTGCCGAGGTGGTCCGTAAGGGCGGCCAGGGCCGCGCGGGGCGTGAGATGGCCTTCGTCGGCAAAATACAGCGCCCTTGAAAACCGCCCCGCGAGATCGGGTTCGAGGGCGGCGATCTGGTCGACATCGAGCCATTGATGGCTGGTCGTTCGGCGGGCGAAGCGGTCGAGCTCGCCGCGATCGCGCCCCAAGGCCACAACCATCGAGCCGTCCGAGATCACCTGCGCGCCGTGTTGCCGCCACCAGGCGGCGCTTTCCTGGCCCAGGCGCACGACTGGCTCTGGGGCCGTCTCCCCCTCGCAGAACGGAGCCAGCATGCCGCCGGCCCACCACGAGCACGCATGCGGGCCGGGAATGCCGTTGGGATCGTGGACGCGCACCGCATGGCCGCGTGCGCTGAGTTCGGTGGCCACGCATAGCCCCGCCACCCCGGCGCCGAGAACGGTGATCGGCACGCTCATGACCACACCGCATGGAAATGGTGCACCGGGCCGTGACCGCTGCCGATGGTGAGCTCGTCGGCCCGGGCAATGGCGCGCTGGAGCCACGCATGGGCCGCCGCCACAGCGGCCTCTAGCGTTGCACCGCACGCCAGATTCGCCGCGATCGCCGAGGACAGCGAACAGCCGGTGCCGTGTGTGTTGCGGGTTTTGATACGGGCGGAGGAGAAGGCGGTGGCGCCCGAAGCGGTGACGAGCACATCGACGCAGACCGGGCCGGCGCCGTGTCCGCCCTTCATCAAGACGGCCTCGGCACCCAGCGCCCGGAGCGCGCGCCCTTGGGTGGCCATCTCTTCCTGAGTCTCAGCCACCGAACGATCGAGCAGCCGGGCAGCCTCCGGAAGGTTCGGCGTCAAAACGCGCGCCAGCGGGATCAAGGCCTCGCGCAGTGCAGCCACAGCGTTGTCGGCCACAAGCGCGTCGCCGGACTTGGCCACCATGACGGGGTCGAGGACAATAGGACCTGGAAAATCCTTTAGCGCTTGAGCGATGGCGTGGGCGTTGGCAGCACTGCCGAGCATGCCGATCTTGATGGCATGCACCGCGATGTCGGCACGCACCGCCTCGATCTGCGCCATCACCGTCTCGGGGGAGAGGACTTTCACAAGCGTGACCGCACGCGTGTTTTGCGCCGTGACGGCCGTTACGGCGCTGGCACCAAATACCGATAAGGCGGAGAAAGTCTTGAGATCGGCCTGAATACCCGCCCCGCCTCCGCTGTCGGAGCCGGCGATGGTCAGTGCTGTCGGGGTGTCCATGGTTCATTCTCCATCCAGCACGTGGAAGGAGAAGGCAGTGCCCAAATACAGACCGGAATGGCCAAAGGGGCTTACGCGCTCCGTTCCCTACGCCGGTACAATCCGGATCAGGTTCGATGGGTTAGCCTTTCAGCCTCTCAGCCCCTTGCGGGGCACCCCAACGGAATCCGCCAACCCTAGTACGGTATCGGATCCAAATCAACTCTCGTGTGAAATCTGTTTGAACACTTGTTCGGTGGAGCACAGACTAGGCACGGACGTTGGCCATAGATGCTCTCGCCTTTGAGGGCGTTCGTTCAACGGAAACGTTCTCTTCCACCGATAACGCGAAACCCGGAGGCTTCCTTGGAAACGTCTTACCTGACCACCGCATCGGTGAGGCTCAGGGGCAATTGTCTCCAGCATCAGTGCATTTTTGTGTTGCACATTGTGAACAATAATGCTTACTAGACTGAAATGATTTCGAGGTGAATGGAGGAACCGGATGGATGCGAAGCTAACCACGGAGGCGCACAACGCCCAAACTGGTGCACAATTACTCGCTGGTGGGCTAAAGGCGCTGGAGATCTCTCGGGTTTTCGCTCTCTGCGGCGACCAGGTGAATGCGATTTTCAATGCCCTTTCGCAAGTAGGTATCGAAGTTGTAGGCACCAGACACGAAACCGCGGCAGTTCACATGGCCGATGCCTGGGCGCGCGCGACGGGGGAGGTCGGGGTCGCTATCGTTACCGGGGGCCCGGGGCACACAAACGCGGTGACTGGCCTGGCGGTAGCTCATGGTGCTGGTTCTCCCGTAATTGTCATCTCCGGTCAGGCGCCCATTGACAAGCGTGACCGTGGTGGGACTCAAGTTCTGCATCAACAGCAAATTGTTGAGCCTGTCACCAAGTTCGCACGAGAGGTCACAGATGTGCGGCTAGTGCCCGAGATGCTCTATCGCGCTTACATGGCCGCAGTTTCACCAACCCCGGGGCCGGTAAGTCTGTCGTTTCCTGTGGACGTGTTCAACGCGCGAGCGAGTGGCTACGAGGCGTCTTTCGAGCCGCACCCGAGAAAATCTAACTTTGCCAAAATACGCTCAGTCTCTCACGATTTGGAGGGAGTGCGGTCTTTACTCAGCTCGGCTAAGGCGCCGGTGGCAATTGTTGGCTCCGGAGCCCACTGGGATAGCGGTGCAGAACATATGCAGTCGTCCCTCAAGTCGTTGGGAATTCCTTTGTTTACGGTGGAGCTGGCCCGAGGATTGGTGCCCGACGACGGCGAGGTTTGCTTCGGCTACGCCGATCCGCGGTTCAATAAGACATTTCGTGCTGTGGAACATGCGGATCTCGTTCTGCTAGTGGGAACTTCATTCGACTTCCACACGCTATTTGGAAAGCCGCCCCTTTTCCAATCGAATGCTAAGATCATTCAGATCGTGGACGATCCATTGCGCTCCAGCGTCTGCCGTCCATCGGATGTGGTAATCTGTGGAAATATTGGCAAGATATTGCTCGAACTGGGAGATTTAGTTGAAGACCTGCGGCAGCCGGCTACAGAAGCATGGATTGCGAGCCTACGTGAACTTCATGCCAGCTCGCAGAGTGACTGGAAAGACATTGCCAAGGGGTTCGCGCCATCAGAAGGCGTTCATCCACTACAGATCTGCCGCAGTTTAGCGCGGCATTTTACCAGCCGAACCGGCATGACCGTCGACGTGGGCGACTTCGTTCATTGGCCGCGTACCTACTTCCCGGCCCTCCAGCGCGGGCACCTGATGGATGGAAGTGTCATGGGAACGCTGGGCGCCGCATTGCCACAGGCCATCGGGATGCAATTGGCGTTCCCGGGCGATCCGATCGTCGCTTTCATGGGGGACGGCGGCTTTGCGCAGGCGTCATGGGAATTGAGTACGGCGGTCGAGAACAACCTCCCGATCAAACTGGTTGTCGGAAATGACTCTGCTTGGGGCGTCGAACTTCGACTCCAGGAGGCAGAATTCGGAGAATCAGTTCAGTGCCTGCTGCCAACCCATCGTCTTGACCGATTTGCCGAGCTAGTCGGCGCAAAAGGTATCCACGTCGAGAGCGAAAATGATCTTGATGCGGCCGTTGACGAGTTAATGGCTGCTAAAGTCCCGTGCTTGCTAGACGTCAAAATTCCAAGAAGGTGCGGTCGGCCAATGTCGGATATTGCGATCCCAATGTAGTCTGAAAGGTGGCGTTAGATGTCTAGCAGTTTAGCGAAGCTGTTTATTGCGGGGGAGTGGACAGAAGGTAGTTCTGGTGAACGATTACCGGTCTATAATCCCGCTACAGAAGAGTTGGTAGGCGAAGTCTGTGTGGCTGCTGCCGAAGACCTTGATACAGCGATAGAAGCTGCTCAAGTCGGTCTTGGTGAATGGCGCAAAGTTCCTGCGTGGGACAAGGGGACAATATTGTTCGACGCGGCCCGGCAACTTAGAGGCAGGGCGGAGGACGTCGGACGTAGCATAACGATAGAGGAAGGTAAACCTTTACAGGAGGCAGTCGCAGAAGTTCGTCGCGCGGCGGATTTTCTGGAATGGGGGGCAGGCGAGGCGCGGCGGCTTTATGATAGAGTGCATGCCGGACGGAGTGTCGGCAACGTTTTCCAAGTCAGGTTTGAGCCGATAGGGGTAGTTGCTGCATTTACGCCATGGAATTTCCCCATTGTTCAATTGGCCAAGAAAATTGCGGCCTTACTAGCAGCGGGCTGTACTTGCGTCGCGAAGCCAGCTGAAGAAACGCCGACCTCCTGTGTAGCACTTATAGAGGTCCTCTTGGATGCGGGGGTGCCACCTCTGGCATTAAATTTGGTGTTTGGCATTCCCGATAAAATTTCCTCCCATCTGATCGCCTCGCCTCATATCCAAAAAGTAACTTTCACTGGGTCTGTCCCTGTAGGCAAGCTCTTGGCATCCATGGCCGGGAAGTACATGAAACCGGCTACCATGGAACTAGGTGGGCATGCCGCGGCAATTGTGTTCGATGACGTGAATGTGGAGAAAGTTGCTCGCTATCTTGCAGCCAGGAAGTTTGTGAACGCTGGGCAAGTCTGTGTAGCACCAACACGATTCTACGTGCAGGACGCTGCCTATGATCGCTTTTTGACGTCATTCACCGAGGCAGCCAATAAGATTGTTCTTGGGGATGGGCTTCGGCCTCAAACGACCATGGGGCCACTAGCCAACCGCAGACGTTTGGATGCAATCGAGCAAATGGTAGCTGAAGCTACGGAATCGGGTGCTAAAATACACTCCGGAGGTAGCAGGATCGGGAACAGGGGCCTGTACTACCCGCCTACCGTCCTTTCAGAGGTCGATCCAAACTGCAGTATGATGCAGAGCGAGCCATTTGGACCTGTGGCTCCAGTTAATAGGTTCTCTAGCGAACATCAGGTCATTGAAGCCGCTAATTCGTTGGATTTTGGGTTGTCCAGCTACGTCTTTACGCAAGACATCGGTCGACAAGAGCGTGTTTGTGCTGATTTGCAGGTCGGAATGGTTGGAGTTAACGATGTTCCTTTCCATTTGCCGGAACTACCTTTTGGGGGATGGAAGGACAGTGGTTACGGCACTGAGGGCGGCATCGAGATGCTTCAAGGATATCTTAAACCCAAAGTAGTCAGCACAACCGCCTTTTAGGCGGACAAGACGACCAGCACGAGCAAGTGCGGACAAACGGTCTCGAACAACACCCTAGTTAAAATACACTTATTGTTGGAGGGGCGGTTGGATATTCTGCACCGGGAAAACGGAATCTGCGTCGAAGCGGCCAGAGGGCACAAGCAGTTGCGTCTGATTTGGCCAGGCGTTTTACTCGCGGCCACAGTCGCTGGCGCAGCAAGTTTCATTGAAGGTGCCTTTGGCGCGCCCGTTATGTTGCTTGCGCTGCTGATCGGAATGACCTTCAATTTCTTGCTAAGAGAAGAGAGCAATTTTGAAGCGGGAATCGATTTTAGCGCAAAAACGTTACTTCGACTGGGGGTGGCCCTGATCGGCGCTCGTTTATCTGTCGAAGAATTTCAGTCGTTCGGTGTTACCGGCATGTCGACCGTGGCGACATTAGTTGTTTTTACCATTGCGCTTGGTTTGCTGTCCGCAAGGATACTTAAGCAACGCTGGAGGTTTGGGATGCTGGCCGGTGGAGCTGTTGCGATTTGTGGAGCCTCGGCTGCTCTTGCGATTGCAGCGGTTGTTTCCAATCAGAAGAGCGATGAGAATGATGTTATCTTCACTGTAATTGCCGTGACGGCACTTTCGACTATCGCTATGGTCGCATATCCAGTCTTCTACAGTCTCCTGGGATTTTCGGATGCGGAACTAGGATTTCTCCTTGGTGCGACGATCCATGACGTTGCGCAGGTTGTTGGAGCAGGCTATTCGATCTCGGAAGAAGCAGGTGATTCAGCTACCGTAACCAAGTTGTTCAGGGTAACGCTACTGCCGGTCGTCCTCATATCTGTTGCCTTGCTATTGCCGAGAGAGGAGAGAAAGGGAAGATTGGCTACAGTTCCTCTCTTCGTGATCGCGTTTTTTGCTTTGGCCGTAGTCAACAGTGTGTTTAATATTCCAACATGGATGCTGACTGGACTGCAAAATGCCTCGCAGGTATTTTTGGCAGTGGCAATTTCAGCCTTGGGTATCAAGACTTCCTTGAACGCGCTTATGCAAGTGGACAAAAGAAAGCTGGTGATAGTCCTGTTTCCTACAGCGGCATTGGCATTGGCGGCAATCGTTGCCGTGAAGTAATTCGTTCATTCGGTGATCACACGCGCATCCTGCCCGGGATGTCGAGGTCGGCACTGATACGAGAAAAGCCGAGCTGGACACCCGCAAAAACCCTGGCCTGTTGAGCGACTTCATGATTCAGTTCGGTGGACCATGGGGGAGTGCCGATATGGATCCACAGTCGCTGTTCAGCCTTAACGATCACCGGCGCAAGCCCAAGGGTAAGCCAGTGCCCAAAACCATGGCACGAGCCAACGCCGCCAAGTCTGCAATCCGCGCCAAGGTCGAACATGTGTTCGCCCACCAGAAGAACAAATTCGGGCTGTTCATCCGCACCATTGGCATCAAGCGCGCGGAGGCAAAACTCACGCTCGCCAACCTGGCCTACAATTTCGACCGCTTGGTCTTTCATGAAAAGCGGGCGATCGTGGGATGACTCTGCCCGGAAACCGGGAAAGGCCCCGAATGGGG
Organism: Pelagibacterium luteolum; assembly: GCF_900100665.1. GTDB lineage: Bacteria > Pseudomonadota > Alphaproteobacteria > Rhizobiales > Devosiaceae > Pelagibacterium > Pelagibacterium luteolum. The sequence continues at coordinate 30,202 of NZ_FNCS01000022.1, read as the reverse complement.
GATCGACTGCAGCCGAAATCGCCGAGAGCGGCACCAAAACGGAGCCCCAAGCCGAGATGACATTCCTACGGCAACCAAAACAACAATTTTTGCGGGTGTCCAGCTGCATGAGCTGCTCGCTACTAGTAATATAACGTGGTGAGAGTCGTTCCCGAAGCAGTCTTGAATGATCTTCTGAAATTCCACCCAGCCCATCGAACGAGGCCACGACGGCGGGTTGGTGGCAGCTTCAACCCGTTCTGCCAGCTCTATCTTTGCTCAAGTGTTAGGAGCGACGTAAGCGCCTCGAAAGCAAAGAGAGCATGCGCTGGCTCGACAATTTGCAACTGTCTACCGAACTGACGGGCGCGCCGGAGCGCTGCGTACATATCCGGGACCGGGAAAGCGATATCTATGAACTCTACTGCCTGGCCGAGGAGCTAGAAACCAGCTTCCTGGTCCGGAGCTGTGTGAATCGCCTTGCGGAGGATGGGGATACCACCGTTGCCAAAGTGATGGCGGCGGTGCAGTCCAGCGGCACCCACGAAGTTCAGTTCCGCAATGCGCAGGGCAAGGACCAGCGCGCCATGCTGTCAATCCGGCACGCGACAATGACGGAGTGCCCGCCGATCGGGAAGCAAAAACAACACCGGCATCAGGCGCTGCAGGGCTGCGGGTTGCCCGAGAGCTGGAGACCCTCATGACAACGCGAGGAAAGCCGAAGATGATTGTCAGCGGCAACGGCACCGAGTTCACCTCCAATGCCATTCTGGGCTTTGCTGATCGGCACAAGGTCGATTGGCATTAAATCGCACCGGGAAAGCCGATGTAGAACGCGTTCATTGAATCGTTCAATGGCAAGCTCAGAGACGAGATGCTCAACGAGACCTTGTTCCCGAGCCTCTCCTACGCCCGCATTGCCCTTCGAGAATGGCGGGCCGACGACAAGGGAAATCGCCCCCACTCGAGGCTGAGCTGGCTCACCCCGATCGAATACGCCACCACCTTCACCCACCGACGGAATCTGGCGCTACGCTCAATGGCCAGCTCCACGCCAGCTCCACGCCAGCTCCCGTCTTCCACCCGGCTCAAAAGGGCCAAAACAAGCACCGGAGTCTACGTCACGCTGAATAAAAGATGGGGGCAACGTCAGGGGCTGCGCAGCCGGTTGACCCGCGGTGCAGTACCGAGTGCGGTTTATGCTCGGTTCTTGAATCGCCAGCTGTCGTTTCCGGTCTCGACAATATCGCAGTGGTGCGTGAGCCGATCAAGAAGAGCCGTGGTCATCTTCGCGTCACCGAAGACCGTCGGCCACTCGCCGAAGGTGAGGTTGGTGGTGACGATGACGGAGGTCATCTCGTAAAGCCGACTGATGAGATGGAAGAGAAATTGGCCGCCTGACTGCGCGAAGGGGAGATACCCGGGTTCATCGAGAATGACGAAGTCCTTGCGTCCCATATACCCCGCCAGCCGTCCCTGCCTTCCAGCGCGTGTCTCGGCCTCGAGCTTATTGACCAGATCCACAACGTTGAAGAAGCGCCCTCGGGCCCATTGCGGATGCAAGCTCGAGCGATCGCCATGTCGGTTATTCCTGTTTCTGAAACACCAATCGGCACCATTGCGAAACGAAGTGAACCCCGCAGACCAATCATGGGCACCCACCGGGCTTTGCTCGACTGCCACCCGAAAAGCCGTATTGAAGAGCTCATGTCATGGGCCTTCAAACAATCGTCAAGCCTCGCCGCATAGGGGCCGGCAAAGCGCTTACGGAGCGACTGAGGCCCTTCATGCGCCCTCATTAAACCATTCGCGGGTGAGTGTGAATTTCTCAGGATTCATTGCTTCGCAGCGACGAGTCAGCCCCAACAAAAAACGACATTCAAACATATCCAATTTTGTGCGCAAGAATGTTTACAATGTTGGAAATGTGAGCTATTGCTCCGTGGTATGCATAAAACAGCCAAAGGGTAGCAAGATGGGACTCAAGTCCGGTGGGCAGGCGGCCGTCGAGGCACTGCAGGTCGAGAATGTGCAACATGTGTTCGGGCTTATTGGCTCGGCGACCATGGAAATGTTCGATGCGCTGTACGATGCGCCGGACATCAACCTTATTGGTGTTCGTGATGAACGTACTGGCACACACATGGCCGATGCCTATGCAAGGGTCACGGGGAATGCAGGCGTTGTTCTGGCCGGGCAGAATGGCCCTGGCGCAACTAATTTGGTGACAGGTCTGGCTCAAGCTTCGGCCGCGTTTTCCCCTGTTCTCGCCATCGCTGGATCCCTGTCAACGCAGCATGCCGGTCGAGATGCCTTTCAAGAAGTAGACCAACAGGCGCTCTTCTCACCGATCACCAAGAAGACTTGGACCGTGACAGAGACTTCCCGTGTTCCGGAAATGTTACGGCAAGCCTTTCGCGTCTCACTAACGCCGAGAAAGGGTCCCGTGGTCGTCAACTTGCCGCGAAACGTCCTTGCTCAAACTGCCGAGTATGGGGATGCTCCCGCTCCCTCTGGCTATCGCCCCCACGTGCTGCCTGCAGGCCAGCCCGATGCCATCCGGAGGGCGGCGGAGCTACTTGGTAACGCAAAGCGGCCTGTAATACTGGCTGGCGCAGGCGTAAAAAACGCGCGAGCTTCTGAAGCAGCTTGCCTTCTAGCCGAGAAAGTAGGGGCGCCACTCGTGACGTCTCCTGGGCACGGGGATGCGGTCCCATTTGGGCACCCCCTGAACGCAGGGCAAATGGGGCCGAGAGGCAATCAGGTTGCGACCGATTTGGTCAAGAGGGCTGACGTAATACTGGCACTGGGTACGCGAGTAGGCTTCAATTCGACGTTCTACTCCTACGATAATATCAATCGTGAAGCTGCGATCATTCAAGTTGAAATTGAACCAACTGCGATTGGCCGGTTCTTTCCTGTGGCCATTGGAATATGGGCCGACGCAGCGCTTGCTGCACAGCAGATTACGGATGAGCTGGAAAAGCGCTCTGAGCGTTCGATGGCAGACGATTGGCTTACAGAGTTCAAGGGGCACCGCAGCGCTTATCTGGAGCAACGTGATGCCGCAGCCATTATGACTGATCCGCTGCAGCCTTCAGGCCTTTTTAAGACGCTTCGGAAGGTACTGCCGCACAACGCTGCCATCACCATGGATGCGGGTACTCTTTGCCTGCAAGCTACCGATGCATTGAATTACTGGCATCCAAATAGTCTTTTTACTCCGCTAGACTTCGGGCTGGTTGGATTTTCGTTCGCGGCCGGTCTCGGCATCAAAGTTGCTGATCCCTCTCGACCAGTCGTCAGCCTTATGGGCGATGGGGGATTTGGCATGACTGCTTCCGAACTCAGCACGGCGGTTCAGTATGGAATCAATACTGTTACTGTCGTCATGAATAATGGCTGTTGGGGTGCGGAAAAAGCTTACCAGCGGGATTTCTTCAATGAACGCTATATTGGAGCAGACATTGTCAACCCACCCTACGACAAACTGGCTGAGTTGTACGGCGCCGCAGGTTTCCGGGCCGACCATGCTTCGGAAGTCGGTGAGGCAGTCGAAGCCGCATTGAACTGTGGCCGTCCAGCTGTTGTGGACGTAAAAGTCGATCCTGCGGCGCTCTTTAGCTTCCGTCGCGACTCCTTTGCTCATCGAGCCAAACGGAGTTGAGCATGGTCGACAGCTTCGATTTTATTGTCGTGGGGGCCGGATCGGCGGGTGCCACTGTTGCGGCACGGCTAAGCGAAAGTGGCCGATACTCAGTTCTCCTGCTTGAAGCGGGAGAAGAAGACAAAAACGTATGGTTCCACATACCGCTTGGTGTGGGTAATCTGCTCAGCAATCACAGATACGTCTGGCCATATTACAGTGAGCCTCAGAAAAACCTGGCTAATCAGAAGATCTACAGTCCCCGAGGTCGAGTGCTTGGTGGATCAAGCTCGATAAACGGAATGGCGTACATATGGGGCGACCCCAATCAATTTGACAGCTGGGCAGAGGAAGGCCTGACGGGTTGGTCGTTCGATGATGTATTGCCCTATTTCAGAAAGTTAGAAAACAACCCCTATTCCTCGAACGGAACAAGGGGGAGCGACGGGCCTGTGCGCATCTCCGATCTGAAGCATCGTGATCCCGATAAAATTTCTGACGCGTTCATCGCAGGATGTTTGGATGCCGGGATACCTGAAACCGAGGACTATAATGCTGGTAGTTACGAGGGAGTTAGGTATCTAGAGCAAACCGCCTACAATGGTCGCCGATGCTCAACTTCAGTTGCGTACTTGAGTGGAAGGCGGCGGAGGAAAAACCTCAGCGTCATGACCGAATGTCAAGCTACCAAAGTGATTTTTGAAGGACGACGCGCAGCCGGCGTTCAATACCGTGCCCGTGGCGCAGAAAAGTTCGCCGAAGCAAGATGCGAGGTCATTCTCTGCGGTGGGGCGATTATGTCCCCACATCTGCTCGAGCTGTCAGGAATCGGCGGTGGTGCACTCCTGGCCGAGCATGGAATAGAGCCGTTGGTGGAGAACGATCAGGTGGGCGAGAACCTCAGCGACCATCTGCAAGTTCGGCGCACCTATCACAGCCGGATTGACCGGACAATCAACGACCTAATGCGTCGCATCGATGTGAAAGTTAAGTCAGGTTTACAGTATCTCCTTTTCCGTCGAGGCCTTTTGGCTGGTACCTCATCCACGGCACACGCGATTGCGAGATCGGATGGCGATCTAGATGCTCCTGACGTGATGATTCGTCTCTATCAGATCAGCGGAAAGGACCGCTACTCAAGAACGCCGGGAGCGGGCATTGATGCTTTCTCAGGATTTACCATTGGTGGATTTCAACTCAGTCCCAAGTCCAGAGGAAGCGTCCACATAAAGAATCCAGATCCCATGGTTTTGCCAGCGATAGATCCCAACTATTTTGATCATCCGGAGGACACTAAGACAGCAGTACGTATCCTTCGAATGGTGCGCCGCATCGCCGAAAATCCTACCATGCAACGCGTCATCGTCAAGGAAACTACTCCTGATCTGCCAACAGAAAGCGATGACATGCTGCTGAAGTATGCCAAGCAAACAGGCCAGACAGCCTGGCACACGGTAGGAAGCTGCCGAATGGGGGCCAATGGGGATGGAGTTGTCGATCAAAACCTGCGAGTCCGGGGGGTCACAAATCTACGGGTAGTAGATGCTTCTGTATTTCCCACAATACCCTCCTCCAACACAAATGCTGCGGCAATCATGGTTGGAGAAAAGGGAGCAGATATGATCCTCAAAGACGCAAAGTGAGGTAAAAGTTAATGGCCGGTTCAAAAGAAAATTACCCGAAAACAGATGAACACCGCAAAAGTGGGGACTGGAATAATCTATGGGACACGTTCAGGGAAATCGACCCCGATTTTCTTGAGGCCTATCTTAATTTTCGTTCGGTGCCGCAGGCCAGGGGCCCCCTGCCCAATAAGGTAAAGGAACTAATACTCATCGCGGTTAACGCATCTACTACACACATGTATGAGCCAGGTGTCCGGCGCCACATTCAAAATGCACTCAAAGTTGGGGCGACACGCGAGGAGATCGTGGAGTGCCTCCAGCTATCGTCGCTCATCGGCATACATGCGTTCAACGTCGGTGTGCCAATTCTTGTTGAGGAAATTGGCAAGAATGCTGACTAGCCTAAGCGGGAGGTGGGAAAAATTAAATTGTATGCAAAAATGTATCGCGATAAGTTCACAAAAAGGTTTTTTCTGTTAGAATGAGTTTCGTAAGGAGGGCTCTTGACCTGACGACACGCGCCGGATCCCAGGAGTATCTTCACACTGAGAAGGAGGAGAATACAATGTATATGCAAATTACACGGGGACTGCGTCCCGCCAGAGGTTTGATCGCAGTGGCGGTAGGGTGCACAATGATCGTCGCCGCCCAATCAGCTAGTGCGCAGAGCTTTCCTGAGCACGAAATAACGATGATTATTCCGTTTGCTGCTGGCGGTGGTACCGATCAAGCGGCTCGTCGTGCTTCAATGGCCGCTGAGGACGGTCTCGGGGTATCGATTGTACCAGAGAATCGGCCCGGGGGGGGCTCTATTCCTGGGATGATGGAGGCAATGCGCTCTGCACCTGACGGCTACACGCTTGTGACCGCTGCCACCCCAATCGCTACAGCACAACACCTGGGCATCGCTGATTTGTCTCACGAAGATTTCGACGTAGTTGGACTTATCAACTTCGATCCGCCCGTCATTACGGTCGCAGCAGACTCTGAATTGCAGACGATCGAGGATTATGTGGAGCGGGCGAAGAATAATCCTGGCCAGCTAACTATCGGTACAACGCCTCCGCAAGGGGCTTGGCACGTCGCTGCTCGTGTTTTTGAAGAGCAGTCGGGTCTCGATCTGAATATTGTGCCATTTCCAGGTGGGGCGGCCGAAGCTGTGACTTCCCTTCTGGGCGACCATGTGGAGTCTGTCGGAGTTAGCCTAGGTGAAGTTTATTCTCATCTGAATGCAGGAACCGTGCGAGTGCTGGCTGTTGGATCATCTGAACGCATGGCTCAAATTCCGGATGTTCCGACCTATGATGAGGCCGGTATCACTACCGACTTTCCGCCCGTGGGCGCGTTTAGAGTTGTCCTTGCGCCCAAAGGGCTTCCTTCGGAAGAACTCGAGATACTCCGCGACGCTTTCTTTGCCGCCGCTCAGGATGAAGAATACATGGACTTTCTCGATGAATTCGCCTTTGGCCACATGGCTTTGGCTGGCGATGACGCAATAGCCTTCTTAGACGAGCAATTCGAACTGTTTGGCGAAATACTTGCCAGCAACGAGTAGCTACTGGAGCGGGCGGGCCATTGACTCAGTCATTGGCCCGTTCTTAGCCACGAGGAAAAGATGGCGCGTGAAAACAGAATAGGTCCACGTCTCGGTCGTCTGGTTTCGTCAGTTCCGGAACTGAGCGTTGCGCTGGGAGTGGTCACTCTCGGAATCTTTGTCGTGACGGAAGCGCTCTCGCTCGGCGTAGGAAGTATGCAGAGACCCGGTGCGGGCTTTGCCGCATTGCTGTTCGGTGGCTCAATGACCGTATTCGCGGCGATCAGTATATTCGAACAACTCACGCTGGCGAGAACCGCAGCCTCAGAGAATAAACAGACTGCAAATGTACCAAAATTCAGAAATCTCGTAGATCCCTTACTGATAATAACGTTGTTAGTGTCCTATGTCCCGATTATGAGAAGCATTGGATATGTTGTTTCGACGTTTTTTTTCGTAACGGCGATTGCGCTGATTTTCTCGTGGCGCAAATGGTCGCTGTTACTGTTTTCAGCGGTCATTACAGGTTTCGCCTACGTGATATTCTATATCCTTCTAGGGGTCCCGCTCCCGTTATAAAGGACGGACAGGAAAATGGTAAGCACCTTCGGTTTACTTGACGGCTTTGCGGCCTTGCTAGATATAAGTGTCCTCGCATATTGCCTGCTCGGCGTTACTTTAGGAACGCTAATTGGCGTACTGCCGGGGCTTGGACCATTAGCAGGTATGGCACTGCTTTTACCTCTCACTTACACCCTTTCGTCGGCCCAAGCACTGATAATGCTCTGCGGTATCTTTTATGGAACCCAATACGGCAATTCCATTTCGGCGATATTGCTGAACATCCCCGGCGATCCGGGTGCTGCCGCAACAACACTAGACGGCAATAAGCTAGCCAAGAGTGGCAGAGCGGGGACCGCTCTTGCCATAGCCGCAATTGCATCCTTCGTGGGTGGGACGGTCGGTACATTGGGTCTGATGCTGTTCAGCGAAACCATCGTGCCGTTTGCGCTACAGTTTGGTCCCACCGAAACGCTTGCGCTTTTGATATTAGGTCTGGTGCTGGTATCCGCATTGGGAACAGGTTCGATCGTCAAGGCTCTTTGTATGGCCACTTTTGGATTGCTGTTGACAATACCCGGCTCAGATCCAGTGTCCGGAGCCTCGAGAATGACGTTTGGCTTTCCCGAACTTTACTCCGGTCTTGGTCTAGTTCCAGTAGCGATGGGCTTGTTCGCAATTAGCGAGGTCCTCATTAATGCGCAACAAAAGATGTCCGGAGTAATAGTGACTAAAATCGGCCGTCTTCTGCCAACATTTAATGAACTTCTGTCTTGCATTCCGTCGATGCTGCGAGGGACGCCGTTGGGTTTTCTAATTGGTGTGCTTCCTGGTGCAGGGTCTGCTCCGGCGGCCTTCGCGGCGTATGGGCTAGAAAAGCGATTCTCACGCAACAAGCAAGCGATCGGCGAAGGCTCGCTGAGCGGTGTGGCAGCGCCAGAAAGCGCCAATAATGCGGCAGCTGCGGGCTCGCTGGTTCCCCTTCTTAGCTTGGGTATACCCGGGAGCCCGCCAGCAGCGATAATATTGGGCGCACTCATCATCCAAGGCATTCAGCCCGGACCACTTTTCGTGGCGCAACAACCAGAGCTCTTTTGGACGCTGATCGCAAGTTTGTATCTTGCGAACGTTCTGCTCGTAGTGCTGAATCTTCCTCTAGTGGGAATTTGGGCTAGGATACTTATGATCCCGTTTCCTTTTCTTGCCGCTGCCATATTGGTAGTGAGCGTGGCTGGGGTCTATAGCACCAACAATAGTTTCTTCGATGTGTGGGTTATGCTGGCTTTAGGCGTAGCGGGTTGGCTTTTGCGGTCCGGTGGTTTTCCCCTTGCCCCAATTCTTCTCGGCCTAGTTCTTGGGGGGCGCATGGAGGAAAGTTTTCGCCAAGCACTCGTCGTTTCCAATGGCAACTGGGACATTTTCGTCTCCAAGCCAATAACCGTCGCGCTCTTCGCAATCACGCTCAGCGTTGTCGGTTGGTCATTACTCAGCAGCTTGCGTAATCGGAGACGATCATTGGCCTCGATAAGCTGAAGTCAGCGCATTTGAGATTGTTGAGGTAATAACTCTTTCGGGATGGAGTTTGTTGTATGAAAGTCGCCTTTATAGGAACTGGCCGTATGGGTGCGCCGATGGCTCTCAATCTGCTGCGCGCTGGACATTCCGTGAGTATTCTCGCTAGCCGCGGACGAGCAGGTGCTGAAGAGCTAATTAGGGCGGGTGCGAATGAAACGGGTTCATTGTCGGAATGCGCACAAGGCAGCGATTTGGCAGTACTAATGCTACCCGGCACTCGAGAAGTCTCGGCAGTCATAGAGGGAGATTCGGGGCTAGGACGGGCGATGGCGGCAAGCAGCATTGTAGTCGACTGCTCCACCAGCCTTCCTGCTGCGACTCGATTAATCGGGAAACGCTTGGCTCAAAGAGAAGTTGGATTCATCGACGCGCCGGTTGTCCGAGGCGTATCCGGTGCCAAGTCAGGAACTTTATCTTTTTTTATAGGGGGTGAAAGTGAAGTCATCACGCGTGCCATGCCGGTTCTGTCGGCGATGGGGGATACTTTCACACGCGTTGGCAAGCTAGGTGCGGGCCACACGGTTAAGGCCCTTAACAATCTTCTCAGCCTAGGTCATCTTGCATTACTTGCGGAGGTGCTTGAGCTCGCCGAGCGCAACAGTGTAGAATTCAGCCCGCTAGTCCAAGCATTGATGTCGGGTAATGCGCGCAGTGCAACATTGGAACAACACGCGAGCCGGTTGCAGAGCAATAGTCGCGAAAGCGTCCTCTTTAGATTATCGCTGGCGGCGAAAGACCTTTCGTTGGCAGCCGAATTATCTAATGAGACATCCTATGAAAAGTCTCCAGCTCGATTTTTCGCTTCCCTCTATTCATATGCAACAGAATACGGACTCAATGACGAAGACATTACTACTATCAGAGAAATATTTAGATCAGACGGCAGGAAAAATTCAGCTCCGAACTTTCATCCCGCCTGAAACTGGAGTAGCCGCTTCGCAGTTTGACCTTATGAGCCGAGGATATTCCAGGGGCCATTGCTTTCAAGAGGAGCAATCGTTCGTCGGTCTGCAGGAACCTTGGTTCATAGGATGAGCGAACGGTATTTTTGAAATAGAGCGCGGGCCGAACGAATGATCTCCCGCTTTACCGCTTGGGCACCTTCAGCATCTCGCTCATTCATGAACTCCAGCATCCTGACATGCATCTGCCGGCCAGCTTCGGCTCGTCCAGGCAGAAGAGTGATTCTGTTCTTTATAACTCTAGCGCGGTCAAGAATTAAGTTAACATATTGCACAGCAATTTTATTGCGTGACTGGATTAGAGTCTCAGTCCTTAACTGCTCCAAACAGTCATTGTAGGATTTTATGTCTCCACTTGCTATGCGATTTTTGAGTTCAAAATCGAAAATACCGTGAAAAGCCTGCCAGTGGCCGTCCGGGGCGTTAAGCGTAGCTCGATAGGTGAGCATTGCTTCTAGCCATTCGCGAACTTCAAAGATTTCTTCGACTTCATCAACCTCGAGCTTTTTTACTATGGCGCCCCTGTTGGGTATCCGTGTAATTAGTCCTCGTTGTTCCAGGGAACCGAGTGCTTCCCTTATGACAGTGCGTGAAGATGAAAACTCAGCGGCCAGTTCGGCTTCTTGAAGCCGAGTGCCTTGTCCAATTATCTGGCTCGCAATTCTCTCTTGAAGGAGTTCGGCAATTTGACCTGACTTTGTGGCCGCATTGGTGTGTTCACCATCGGTTTTCATTTCCGTCCTCTCGCATAAAACCTCATTCTAAGGTAGCATATACAAAATTGAATACAAGATAGTATATATGTGTGTGCTGTGCTGTGCTGTGTTGGTGCTGTTCGCGGTGGCGGCACGGCGCGATGGAAGGACGATATCGTCGCGCGAAGTTCGGCCATTGAATGTGCGGCTGGACGGAGGTGCGCTACTAACTGTCGAAGAGCGTAACGTACCTAGAGGGCCATTGAGGCGAAGGTTAGCCTGCGATGTCGACCTTGTGGGTGGGGGGAGAGAGCGAAGATGGATCTCGGCTTGAACGGCAAAAAGGCGTTGGTTATGGGCGCTACAGGGGGATTGGGCGGTGCTGTGGCGCGCCAGCTTCATGCCGAAGGTGCGCATGTCATCTTGGGTGGCCGAAATGTGGATCGCTTGCAACAGCTGGCGAAGGAATTGTCGGACGAAAACGGCTCGTCGATACTGCTGGCCGATCTCGCCGATCGAGAGAGTATCGAGAATGCCCTTGGGGTACTTGGTCCCGCAGGCGAAACGGATGTCGACATATTTGTCGCCAACGGCGGGGGCCCAAGGCCTGGCTCTGTTCTGGAAGTGGAGGGCCACGAATGGAGCAGAAGTTTCGAAGAGATGATTGGCTCGGTGTTCGCGCTGACTCGCCATGTCGTGCCTGCCATGCGTACGCGGGCATGGGGGCGAATTCTTAATATCGTGTCCTCGGGAGTTCAGCAGCCAGTCGTGGGGCTAGGGATGTCCAATGCCCTCCGGTCAGCGCTTATCGGCTACGCTAAGACACTGGCTGCCGAAGTGGCAGGCGATGGAGTCACAGTGAACTCGGTCTTGCCTGGTCGGATTGCAACCGATCGGCTTCGACAAATTGATGCTGCGAATGCTCGGAGGCTCGGAAGGGCGCTGGAGGATATCGTCAACTCATCGAAAGCCACTATTCCTATCGGCCGGTATGGAGAACGAGAGGAGTTTGCCAACATGGTAGCATTTTTGGTGAGTGAGCGTGCGAGCTATGTCACGGGCACTCAGATTCGGGTCGATGGTGGCCTGATTCGTAGTGTCTAGGCACTTAGTCCCCTTCAATTGGCCGGGTGACTGTCTAAATATCGTAGCATTTTTGTCTACGCTAAGATGTTGCAGCTTTGCTTTTCGGGGGGGGCAATTTTGAGAATTACCCCGGACCAGTTTGCTTGCGTACTGAGCTGATCCCCGAAAATGGGACACTGACGTAAGCTACGGATTGCTGTCTGCCAGTCTTCAACGAGACGGAGCCTAGAGACGTCGAAACGCATGCAGCACTCGCCCGGGTTCAAGACCAAGATCGCCCGGGAGTTGAATTGCTCGGAGGAAAAGCCACCGAGGCAGTTAGTGTTTTGCGTTACAACGTGCGACAAACAATGTGATACAATTATCTTCTTGCCAAGCAACGGATATAGCTCTCCCAAGCTTACGACGAGGGTTCGATTCCCTTCACCCGCTCCATCTCCCTGTTCTTCGGCGCAGAGCGCTGACCTTTCTTGACTCTGCGAGCACAATCCAGCGTGCTTTATGACATGGTGGGTCGTTAGCGTTGCTGAGTGCTCAGCATGCAGCGCGCCCGTCACACACAATTCGCCAGCGGGCATAGGAACGAGGGCGTGGGTTGGGCGTTCGCACTGGGCAATCATGCGTACGACGCGTCGCGCTCGGCACGGGACGTTGGAGCACTGGGTATCTCACGATGTTGAAAACCAAGCGGATCGCCATAGTAGGCGGCGGGCCTACCGCTGTGTATACGGTCAAAAATCTTCTGCAAAAGGCAGCTGGGCTGCACATAACCATATTTGAAGCGGGCCGCGTGGCCGGCTGCGGGCTCCCATATTCGGAAGACCACAACACCCCGGATATGCTGGCAAACATTACCTCAGTGGAAATTCCTCCGGTCCTCGTCTCGCTCTCAGATTGGGTGCGCTCCGCTGATGCTCGTTTGCTCAAGCGGTTCGGCATAGTCCGCGAGAACGTGAATGATCGCGACTTCTATCCGCGGGTTCTGATCGGCGCCTACTACAGCGATCAGCTGAAGCGCTTGGTTCAATCCTCTGCGCCCGGACAGACCATCCAGATCGAGACGGAAACCCGCGTTCTGGACGTCAAGCCCGATGGGGAAGGGTTCACGGTCTTCATCGAACGCGGCAAAAATAGTGCGCGCCGCCGCTTCGACACGGTGATCATGGCCACAGGCCATCGTACCGATTTTGACCGGCCCGAACCCTTGCCTAGGCTCTTCCGCTCGCCTTATCCCGTTCAAGAGCTCCAGGTGGGCGAAGATCGTGCGGCACTTATCCTCGGATCATCGCTCAGCGCCATCGACGCCGCTGTCGGCCTTGCAACGCGCTATGGCGATTTCGTCGGCGAGGATGAGGCGCTGTCCTACAAGCCCTCGTCAAAGCAAAAGCTTCGGCTTGTCATGGCTTCGCGGAAGGGCACTGTCCCGGACTCCGACTTCTTTTATCCCATCCCTGAAGAGCCGTTGATGATCTTTACTCCGGCCCGTCTCGAGTTGCTTCGAGAGAAGGGGCAAACGGGACTGTTGGCCAAGGTCTTCAAGCTCTTCAAGCAGCAGCTGGTTTCTGATGATGCCGATTTCGTTGAGAGTCTCGGTTTAAAACGGTTCACGCCCGAAGGTTTTGCCAAAGCGTATTTTGCCATGCGCAAGACGCGGCAGGGTTTTGACGCCGTCGCGGAAAACCTTGCCCAATCCGAGCGGGACTATCGCGACCGGCGCATCGTCATGTGGCGTTATACTATGATGCGGGCTCATGAAGTTTTCGGGGAAATCGTTCCCTTCTTCGATCAGCGCGATCTCAAGCGGTTCAGGCGGCATCTCGCGCCCGCGTTCGCTGACGCCTATGGCTGTGTGCCCCATCTATCCATCAGGCGCCTCCTTGCGCTACATCGCGCTGGCTGCCTCGACATCGTTGCTTTGGGTGAAGACGGCACGATCCGCTATGGGGCGGGCTCCTTTACGCTCGTGGCAAACGGCAGGGAGGAGAGTTTCGGCACCTTTATCGATGCCCGGGGCCAAAGCGCTGCTTCAATATCGGAGCTGGGCTTCAGCCAACTCGATAAGGTGCTCGCGACCAGCGATCCGTTCAAGCGAAAGAACAGCGAACGCGAAGGGGATCAGTTCAGACTTCGCCTCGAGGACCGATCGGACGCAGACATATTTTGCATCTCCATCCCCGTGATGATGGAGCGCTATCCATTCGCGCAGGGCCTTGTCGCCTGCTCGGAAGCGGCCGAGGTGGTGGCGGCGGCGATATGAGGTAAGTTAAGAGGCGGCGAGCGCCTCGAGAATGGATCGGCATGACGACATTCAGCATCCAGGACATCTTTATTTATCCGGTTAAGTCGCTAGGCGGGATGGCGATCGACGAAGCGGAGATTACGTCGAGTGGGTCGCTCGTGGGGGACCGGGAATGGGTCGTCACGCGACCGGATGGCAGTGCGCTCTGGCAGGGCGATATCCCGCGCATGACACTGCTCTCGGCGCGTCTTGAAGGAGCCGATCTGGTCCTGCGCGGTCATGACGGCTCAGTCCGGACACAGCCTAGGGATGCAATCGGCCCGCATGTTACGGTTCAGCAAGAGGGCTATTATCTTTCAGGCGTGGATCAGGGCGACGCCGTTGCTGAGTGGCTGACGGAACAATTGGGAGCCGAATGTCGCCTCGCTCGCGTCGGCAGGGAGGCTCACCAGTGGGGAGGGCTCTACCCTATCCACGTGGTTTCCAGCGTCTCCCTGTCTGCCCTTAACCTGCGTCTGGCAGCACTTGGCGAGGCAAGTGTAGAGGTCGAGCGTTTTCGGCCCAACATTGTCCTCGCCGGCACACATGCAGCCTTTGCCGAAGAAGAGGTAACACAGCTCCAGTTTGACGGGGCATCGCTTTCCCTCCGGGAGCCTTGCGTTCGGTGCGAACTCCCCAACATCAGCACCAAAGACGGCACTCGAGGCAAACAGCCGCTAAAGCTTTTGGGACGCATGAGCCGCGAACGCCCGGCTGCACGTCCAGCGTCGTTCGGCACCTATTGCACCGCACATGGCACATATCTGCGTGTGGGCATGTCCGTGCGGCATGATGTCGAGCTTACCTGAGTTAAGCGATATGAGGCAGCATGCTCCGTCCCAAGGTGCACTATAAACCGCTGCGGGTGAAATGAGGGTGCGGGCCGACAAGGCATTCATGCATTTCGTCGCTATATTTTTCAGAACAGCTGAGTATGTCGCAGTCATCTGGAAGTGAAGATTTCTGTTAAATGCGTGTCATGCGCCAGATTGTGCACAGTCAGGCGTCAATGTATTGTATGGTACCAATCAAAATGCGGATCGTCCTTCAGGGGCTAAGCAATGCCAGGCAGTGAGATTGACGCGGCCGGAGATCAGCGCAGGTTAACGGCAGTCCGGGACTTTCCTGATCTGAGGGATCGCTACTATGAGCCGCCCCTTATTCAACTCGACAGCACTGTCTTCCCGCGCGCGGGATTGCTGATCCTCGATCAGGGGAATGAGGGCACTTGTACCGGATTTGCCACCGCAGCGGCCCTGAACATCCTCAGGCCGCGACGGCCTTCGTCGAACCGACGGGCTACATGAACTTTTTAAAGCGCGCAGCGCCTCTCGCGATCCTTGCGGCGGGTCAGGTCTATGTCATCGTCTCGGGCGGCTTCGATCTCTCGGTGGGGTCGCTGATCACGTTGGTCGTCGTCGGCTCGTCGATGCTTTCCAACAACGATCCCAACGCCACGTGGTGGGTTATTTCCGTCATGTTTGGCATCGGCCTCTGCGTGGGACTGATCAACGGGCTCGTCGTCTGCTACCTCAAAGTGCCTTCGCTAATCGCGACGCTGGGCATGATGATTACGCTCAACGGCTTCGTTTTCCTCTGGTCTGGCGGTGCGCCGCGCGGCTATCTGCCCGATACGTTCCGGTTCTTCGGTCGCGTCAACATCATGGACGTCCCCCTGATCCGCATGCTGCCCGTCGCGCTGATCATGCTCGTGGTCGTTGGGTTCATTCTCTATTGGCTCATGCATCGCACCAATCTCGGCCGCATGATCCACGCCATCGGCGACAATCCACACGCCGCTCAACTGGCCGGCGTCCCGGTCAATCGCGTCCGCATCACGGCGTTTATCATCTCGTCACTGAGTGCCGTGGTCACAGGCATTCTGCTTGGCGGTTTTGCCGGGGTCTCGACCGATGTCGGCACCGGCTATGAACTTCAGGCCATCACCGCGGCAGTTCTCGGCGGCGCCATGCTTTTGGGTGGACGCGGCTCGGTGCCGGCCACCATTGCCGGCGCCCTAACGCTCACGGCGATTTTCACACTGCTGAATTTCCTCGGATTGCCGCAGCCCGTTCGGCAGGTCGTCCAGGGGCTCATTCTCATCGCGGCGGTGGCGCTTGCCATGTACCGCCGCAAACGAACCGGGCAATAGCCCGTCATGCAGCCTTCATCGAAAGGGAGGAAACCACGATGAAAAAGATACTAGCCTACGCGTTGGCCACGGGCATGGTGCTCGGCGGTGCGGGCTTTGCCTAGGCACAAAACTTCGACGATCCCGAAGAATTCCAGCGCCAGATGGAGCAGTTGACCATGGCGCCCATGGGCCCGGAGGGCATGCCCTGGGAGCAGTATCTGGTCGATGAAATGGCCGATACCACTGAGTTCGCCTCGGAAGGCCCACACACGGTCTGTTTCTCGAATGCCGGCGTCAACAATCCCTGGCGCGTCGTCGGCTACACCAACATGACCGAGGAAGTCGCTCTTCACGAAGAGATCGGCGAATTCATCCATGTTGACGCCGAAGGCTCCGATGACAAGCAGATCGCCGACATTGCCGACCTTCTGGCCGGCGGCAATTGCGATATCCTGATCGTTTCGCCAAATACCACTGCAGCGCTGACCCCCGCCGTGGAAGACGCATGCGAGCAGCTTCCCGTCATCGTCTTTGATCGTGGCGTCGAGACAGACTGCCCCGTCACCTTCATCCACCCCGTTGGTGGCTATGGCTTCGGCATTCAGGGCGCCCAGTTCATCGCCGACAATGTCGACGAAGGCGCGAACGTGCTGATGCTGCGCATTCTGCCGGGCGTCGACGTGCTCGAAACCCGCTATTCGGCGGGCCGCCGTATCCTCGATGAAGCCGGCCTCAACGTCGTTGGTGCCGAGTTCACCGATGGCGACAACGCAAACACGAAATCCATCGTTGAAGACTATCTGCAGCGCGGCACAATCGATGCCGTGTGGATGGATGCCGGTGCGACTGCAGTTGCTGCCGTGGAAGCTTTTGAAGATGGCGGCTACGACATCCCGGTCTTCGTGGGTGAAGACCAGCAGGACTTCCTCCAGAAATGGAACGACCTCGACATGACCGCGATCGCCCCCACCTATCCGACCTACCAGTGGCGCACCCCGATCATCGCCGCCGTCCGCATCCTCGCAGGCGAACCCGTGCCGGGTCCGGAATGGGTCTTGCCGCAGCCGGCCATCACCCAGGAAACCCTCAATAACTTCATCGACGCTAGCATGCCGCCGCTCCACTACGCGATGTGCGGTTGCGAAGAGATGCCGAACTACCCCCAGGCTTGGGGCGGCGTGCAATAAGCTTCCTCCTCCTAAGGAAAACTTGGCGGGCGCTTCGGTGCCCGCTTTTTTGTCGCGGCATGGCTTGCAACCGCATCCCGAATACGCAAACCATCGCAAAACCATGGGAGGCACAATGAGCCGCATCGATACGCTTTTGGACCAGATGACGCTGGCCGAGCAGGTTTCGCTCCTTTCGGGCGAGGATTTCTGGTCACTGCCTGCCATCGAACGGCTCGGTATCGGCAAGCTCCGCGTCACCGACGGCCCCAATGGCGCGCGCGGCGGCGGGTCGCTGATCGGTGGGGTCAAATCGGCGAGTTTCCCGGTCGGCATCGCCCTCGGCGCCACATGGAATGTCGACCTCGTCGAACAGATCGGCAAGGCGCTGGCCGAAGAGACCAAGTCCAAGGGCGCACACATGCTTCTCGCGCCCACGGTCAACATCCACCGCTCGGTCACCAATGGCCGCAATTTCGAGTGTTACTCGGAAGACCCTGTTCTGGGCGGACAGTTGGCCGCGGCTTATGTCACCGGGCTGCAAGGGCAGGGGATCGCCGCCACCATCAAGCATTTCGCCGGCAATGAATCCGAGATCGAGCGGACCACAATGTCCTCGAAGATCGATGAGCGGACGCTGCGCGAAGTCTATCTCATCCCCTTCGAATATGCCGTCAAAAAGGCCGGCACATGGGGCGTGATGACGGCCTATAACCGCGTCAACGGCACCTTCGCGTCCGAACATAAATGGCTGATGACCGATGTGCTGCGCCAGCAATGGGGCTTTGACGGGGTTGTGATGTCCGACTGGTTCGGCTCGCATTCGACCGCCGAGACCGTCAATGCCGGGCTCGATCTCGAAATGCCCGGCCCCACCCGCGACCGGGGCGAAAAGCTCCTCGCAGCGGTCGACGCGGGCGAGGTCGCGCCCGAAACTATTCGCGAGCGCGCTCGCGCCATCCTCACCGTCATGGAGCGCACCGGTGCGCTTGACGATCATCGTGAGCATAAGGAGACCGCCGACGATCGCCCCGAACATCGTGCCCTGATCCGAAAGGCTGGCGCCGAGGCTATGGTGCTGCTCAAGAACGACGGTATCCTGCCGTTGTCCGGCGACCAGAAGATCGCCGTCATCGGCCCCAATGCCAAAGCCGCGCAGATCATGGGCGGCGGCAGCGCTCAGCTCAATCCCCACTATCGCGTCAGCCCGTGGGAGGGCTCGGTCGCGGCGCGCGGCGAGGGGGTTTTGACCTACGCCATCGGCTGCACGAACACCCGCTTCGAACCGCTGCTCGAAACACCTTTTCAGGTCGCCTACTTCGACAACGACACGCTTTCGGGCGAGCCGGTTCATACCGCGACCCAAGACGAGGCGCAGGCGTTCTGGATCGGTCGCATTGCCAATGGGAAGGTCGCGCCCAACCATTTCTCGGCCCGTCTCACTGGCCAATTTGTTCCCACAACCTCCGGCATTCACAGAGTCGGTGTATTTTCAGCGGGTTACTCCAGAGTTTACGTAAACGGAAAGCTGGTGTCCGACGCGTGGACGCATTGGAACAAGGGCCGCACGTTTTTTGAGGATGGCTGCGACGAGGTCATTGGCGAGGTCGATCTGGTTGCCGGCCAGCCTGCCGACATCACTATCGAATTTGCCACCAAGGCGCATTCGACCCTCGGCATCGCCGCGTTCCGCATGGGAATCTCAGCGCCGTTGGGCGGCACGGCAATCGAAGAGGCGGTCGCCATAGCGCGCGATGCCGATGTCGCCCTCGTCTTTGTCGGCCGCAATGGCGAGTGGGACACCGAAGGCAGTGACCTTGAATCCATAACGCTCCCCGGCCGCCAGGACGAACT
Source organism: Pelagibacterium luteolum (assembly GCF_900100665.1). Taxonomy (GTDB): domain Bacteria; phylum Pseudomonadota; class Alphaproteobacteria; order Rhizobiales; family Devosiaceae; genus Pelagibacterium; species Pelagibacterium luteolum. The sequence continues at coordinate 11,107 of NZ_FNCS01000022.1, read as the reverse complement.
GGTTGCCGCCGTCGCAGCTGCCAATCCAAACACCGTCGTGGTTCTCCAGACCGGTGGCCCGGTCGAAATGCCTTGGCTGGACGCAGTCGCCGGCGTGGTGCAGGCTTGGTATCCCGGCCAGGAAGCTGGCAACGCCATCGCCGATGTTTTGCTCGGGCTTGCCGAGCCCGGTGGCCGCCTGCCGCAAAGCTTTCCGGTCAAATGGTCCGACAACCCGGCACACAGCCAGGACCCAAAAGTCTATCCCGGCCAGGATGGCGAGGTGGAATACCGCGAAGGCGTGTTCATCGGCTATCGGCATTACGACCGACACGTCATAGCCCCGTTGTTTCCCTTCGGCTTCGGCCTGTCCTATTCGACATTTGCCTTCTCCGACTTCAGTATTGACGATACGGCGTTCGAAACCGAAGGCAGCGTCGACGTCTCTGTCACGGTCACCAACACGGGCCCGCGCGCGGGGTCGACGGTCATCCAGCTCTACGTCCATCCAGAAGCCCCGCCCGTCGAGCGTCCCGAGAAAGAGCTGAAGGGTTTCGCCAAGCTCGGACTCGCGCCCGGCGAATCCCGTACTGTCACCCTGTCGCTCGATGCCCGAGCCTTTGCCTATTTCGAAATGTCTCGCGGCGCATGGGCGATTACGCCCGGCAACTACCGCGTCTCCATCGGCACGGACGCCCAGTCGAGTGTAGCTGAAGGGAAAATCACCCGCCAAACGGCGCTCGAACGCAGGCCCTAATCCCCGATCCGCGGTGGTTTTCGGCCATCTCTGAACACTTGATTAAAATGCGTTGGAGAATCTGCGCCTATCGATTCAGGGGGCCGCAAGCGTGTTTGCGGCTTCCGCTTTACCGCGCGCGGCAGTTCGATCAAATCGCTCCAGAAGAATTTTTGGAGCTCAAGAATGAGCGCAATGATCAAGTCTGATTTTGTGTCTGAAACGTCTGAGATCCGGCAATTGGGAGGATTCTGGATCGTGGGCAGTCTCGAGAAACTCGAAAAGCGCGCCAGGCGCGAAGGCGAACATGCGCCTTACCGGCCGACCGGCATTGAAGTGGCGATTTCGCTGTGCATCATCGTTTCCGCCCTCGTCTGGGTCATAAATACAGTGCAATAAAGTAACAGCCCGCATCAAATCGCTGGCGTTTGGTGCCTCGCTGTTAATTTGTCGTTAAATCAGTAGTCTTCGCTGGCTGGCCGCGTTGATTTCGCTGCTATAGTCTGCACGTGAATCGGTCGTTCGCTTTTTGGGGTAGCGGTTGGCCGATGTCCTGTCAGCGGTGCTGCGGGTAGGGCGGATGGTACTGATTGACGATGGTGGGCCCCTGTATGCTGTTGTGGAATTCCGGTCACAGGGAAACCCCGATATGCGGACGGAGCGCAACCCGTCCCAGCCATTTCAGATCCGGCCGAGGCAGACTTGCCGGCTCCGTCGCGTCCGCCATTCTGGCGCTTTCGCTTGCGGCCTGCACGTCGACCAGCGCACCTGAGACGGCCAGAACCGCCCAGTCGGTGCCGCTCGCTCAGGCGATGATCTTCCCGCCGCCCGGTGGTCCGGGCCTCGTGTCGGTCGTTGAAACCAATTTCGCCAACGCCACTCGCCAGTCGATTACGCTTGCAACCGACGCGCGCACACGCGGCGAGAATAAGTTCACGATCACCCGGTTCTCCGGTCGCGGTGGCGATGGAACCTTCGGTGAGCTGCAGGATGCCTCGCTGCTCGATGCGGACCTCCTCGCCGAGGCGCGCGCGGCGTGGCCCGACGCCAATATGGAAGTATCCCCTTATTACGCCCAGAATGCCTATGGACCCTTCGGCTACGCCGTAGGGCGCGCCGCGAGCGCCGATGTCTGCATTTACGGCTGGCAGCGCATCGCACCCGGCCTGTCGCCGTCCGGCAATATCTCGCGTGGTTCGGTTGCCATAAGGCTGCAGGTGTGCGACCGCGCGGCGGGTGAAGAGCGGTTGCTCAACCTGATGTATCAGATGCGCCTGCGCGATCCGGTGTTCGAGCCTTGGCGCGCGTCTCCCAGGATCGGTGCGGCAGGTGCGCCCATCCTGCCCACCTCGGCCGAAGCTCCGGCGCTGGTGGCGGGACCCAATCCCACGCCGACGCCCGCGCCGCGCCCGGTTCAGCCTGCGCCCGCGCCCCAGCCGGCCACGCCTGTGGCCATCGTCGAGCCCCAGCCTAGCGGTCCCATCGTCCCGCTGCCGTCGGGTTCGGGCGGCGGGCAAGGCACCGGCGGCGGCAGCGTCACGGTTCCGCTTCCACCATCGAGCAGCAATTAGGAGCGGACCATGACGCGAATAGCCAGCGGATTGATCTGGGCGCTATGCGTTGTCGCACTGCTCGCCATCATCTCGCTTCCCATCAGCCTGCAAGCCCACCTGGTCAGCGCCGTCCTCTTCCTGGCGGGTATGATGGCTATCAAGACCCTGCGTCTCGGAGGTTTCTGGCGGTTGATGCTTCTGGCGCTCGGCACGGCCATCGTCCTGCGCTACGCCTTCTGGCGCACGACCAGCACGTTGCCACCCGTCGAGCAATGGGCCGACTTTATTCCCGGCCTCTTGCTGTATCTGGCCGAGATGTACTGCATCCTTATGCTGGCGCTCAGCCTGTTCGTGGTGTCGTCTCCCGTGCCGCCGCGCAAATCGCGTCGCCTCGATCCCGCCCTGCCGGTTCCCGCCGTCGACGTCTTCGTCCCCACCTATAACGAAGACTACGAGCTTCTCGCCGGCACGCTCGCCGCGGCCAAGGCCATCGATTACCCCGAAGGCAAGATGACCGTCTGGCTGCTCGACGATGGTGGCACCGTGCAAAAGCGGAGCGATCCCAATCCCGACGCAGCCCAGGCAGCGCTCGACCGTTACAACAACCTGAACGCCCTGTGTGCCGAACTCGGGGTCAATTACCTCACCCGCGAGCGGAACGAACACGCCAAGGCCGGCAATCTCAACAACGGGCTTGCTCATTCGACCGGTGATCTCGTCGCGGTCTTCGACGCCGACCACGCGCCGGCCCGCGACTTCCTGCAGGAAACCGTCCCCTATTTCGGCGAGGACGACCGCCTCTTTCTCGTCCAGACGCCGCACTTTTTTCTCAATCCCGATCCGCTGGAGCGCAATCTGCGTACGTTCGAGCGCATGCCCAGCGAAAACGAGATGTTCTATTCTCTCGTCCAGCGCGGCCTCGACAAATGGAACGCGTCGTTCTTTTGCGGTTCGGCGGCGTTGCTCAGCCGCCGCGCGCTGCAGGAAGCCAATGGGTTCTCCGGGCGCTCGATCACCGAGGATTGTGAGACCGCGATCGATCTCCACGCCAAGAAGTGGAACAGCCTTTATATCGACAAGCCGCTGATCGCAGGTCTCCAGCCCGCGACCTTCGCCAGCTTTATCGGCCAGCGTACGCGCTGGGCACAGGGCATGATGCAGATCATGCTGTTCAGCTTTCCGCTGCTCAAGCGCGGCCTGACCCTCGGTCAGCGCCTTTGCTACATGTCCAGCACGATGTTCTGGCTCTTCCCGTTTACCCGGGTCGCCTTTCTTCTCGCGCCCTTCTGCTATCTCTTCTTCGATCTGCAGATTTTTACCGCTTCGGGCGGTGAGTTCGCCGCCTATACGCTCACCTATGTGCTGGTCAATCTGGTCATGCAGAACTCGCTCTATGGCCGCTGGCGCTGGCCGTGGATTTCAGAACTCTACGAGTATGTGCAGTCCGTCCACCTGCTGCCGGCGCTTTTCGCCGTTCTGCGCAACCCGAGCAAGCCCACGTTCAACGTGACGGCGAAGGACGAGTCGATCGACGAATCCCGACTTTCAGAAATCGCGAGACCGTTCTTTTTCATCTTTCTCCTGCTTCTGGTTGGTGTGGGGTTCACGGTTTACAAGCTTGTTACCGAGCCCTACCGCGCGGAAATCACCTTGGTGGTCGGGGGCTGGAATCTGCTCAACCTCATCATCGCCGGCTGTGCACTCGGCGTCGTTGCCGAGCGGCGCGAAGCGCGGGCCAGTCGACGGGTGCCGGTCAATCGCCGCTGCGAGTTCCAGGATGCCGAGGGCAACTGGATCAAGGGCACGATCGTCAATGTTTCGAGCGGTGGGCTGGGCATCACGGTTCCCGCCAATATGCGTGGCGTGGTTCGGGACGTCCCGACCTTCGTCCGGTTCACGCCCATGTCGGACATTCCCGACAACGCTTTGGGGATCTACGTCCGTAACGTCCAGACAGCCGGAAAATCCGCCATCCTAGGCTGCCGTTTTATCAATGATCGCCCCAACGACTATCGCCTGATCGCCGACCTTCTTTATGCCAACTCGGCGCTCTGGAAAGACAGACAGGCGGCACGGCAGGTCAATATCGGCATTATCATGGGCACGCTGCAGTTCATCGCCATCGCGTTTTACCAGACTTTCCGTGGACTGGGCTATCTCGCACGCACCAGCCGGCCGACCAAGCCGGGCGCCGCCGAGGAGCCCTCATCATGAGCGTGCGCGTCCTTTTCGCCACGGTCGCCATTCTGGCCGTGCCCGTACCCGCCGGCGCGCAGATCGCGCCATTCGACATGTCGCCCGAAATCACCCAGCGCCGTACGCCCGCGCCGATGCCGCAAGCGCCGGCCCCCGCGCCGGTTGTCGTGGAAGAGGAGCCCGCCGCTCCGATCGTGGCGCCAGCGCCGCCACCCGCTGCACAGGAGCCCGAACCCCAACCCGCACCGATCCCCACGCCGGTTCCCGAGCAGCCGAGCGAGCCGACACCGGAAGCCCTGCCCGAAACCGTCGATGCCCCGCCTGTCGACCCTGTGCCCGCCGAGCCGGACGCCGTCGAACCTGCGGAAACCGTAGAGCCGCTCGCCCTCGACCGGTTCATTCTGCCGGGCGATGGCATTCGCCTCGAAGGCGAAGCGAGCACGAGGGCGTTCGATCTCTACCTCACCGAGGCTCAAGCCGCGGCGCCTGCCACCCTCGATCTCGGCCTGCTCAACGCCATTCTCGTTGCGCCGGAGAGTTCCAACCTCGGCGTTTCGATCAATGGAACCAACGTGTTGTCGACACCGATCGGCTTTGCTTCGGAACCAACGCCCCTGCAGGCGGATGTTCCAGAGGGTATTCTCGTCGCTGGTGCCAACCGCATCGTGTTCGATGCGTCCCAACGCCATCGAACCGACTGTTCGGTGGGATCGACTTACGAGTTATGGACCGACATTTACGGTCCACAGACCCGGCTTCGCTTTGCCGACCCCGCTCTCGATCAGATATCGATGATTTCCGATCTCCCGGCCATCGGCATGGCGCAGGATGGCGCGTCGCATATACGCCTCATGATGCCCGATATGGTATCGCCCGAGGCGAGCAGCGCTGCCCTCGGACTTGTCCAGTCCCTCGCGCTCGCCATGCGCGCGGCCTCGGTCGATATCGAGTTGATCGAGGCGTTGGGCGAGGACACGTCCAGCGGGACGATCACCGCCATCCTTGCCACGGCCGGCGAGCTTCCCGAAGCTGCGCAGGGCCTTGCCGATCGTGCCGCCAGCGGACCGCTCGTCGCCGTCCTGCCTGAAAGCGATGCGCCGAACACCATTTTGGTGAGTGGCCCCGACTGGGCCAGCATCGGTGTCGCCATCGCCTCGCTGCATGGCGAGGGCGTGACCGACAATCTCGGCGCCATGCGTGTGGATATTCCCTCTTCGATACCAATGGTCGAGGGCCGCCAAACCATCCCGCTCGATGACCTCGGCGTCGACACCGTTCAGTTCAACGGCCGCCGCTACACCACCGATATGCGGTTCGCGCTGCCATGGGATTTCTATGCCGAGATGTATAGCGAGGCCGAACTGATCCTCGATGCGGCCTACAGCGCAGCAGTGCTGCCCGGCAGCCAGCTCGACGTTTACGTCAACGGCCAGATCGCTGCCGTCTTCCCCGTCCTGCGGACTGATGGCGGCACCTTCCGCAATTCGCGGCTGCGCATTCCGATGACTAATTTCCGCCCGGGCATCAATCAACTCCATGTGGAGATCATCCTCCTGACGCGCGAGGATGAATTGTGTCTGCCGGGTTCGGTTGGACGCGCACAGGATCGTTTCCTGTTCTCGTCGGGTTCACGGCTGGCGTTCCCCGATTTCGGACGCATGGCGCGACTGCCCGATCTCGGCAAATTCGCCGGGGCAGGGGCGCCTTACGCCGACGATGCAGTGGTCGATATAGTCGTCGGGTCGGACGAGGCCTCGATGCGTTCCGCTATGCTCATCGCCGCCAACATGGCGCTGTCATCCGGGCGTACGGTACAATTCGCCCGCGTTGCCCCCGAAGCGCTCGACCCGACCCGTCCCGCGGTCGTCGTTGCGCCGATGGACCAGTTGGATGCCGCCATGTTGGCGCGCGGGCGTATCGTGGATCCGGCCAGCATCGATTTCGCGGCCAGCGGAGACGTCGACTCCGCGCTCGACGAGTGGCGCCGCTCAGCAAGCGGCAGCAGTGAAAATATATGGGACCGTGTCCAGTCCTGGGTGGCCGACCGTTTCGACCTGCGGCCCGAAAATTTCTGGCTGCTGCGCCGCGCCGATGGCGCCTACGTGCCGCAGGCTCCCGAAGCGGCAATCCTCAGCCAGGCCATGCAGCCCGAGGGCGGATTGTGGACCTTTCTGACCATCCCCGACGCCGATGGTTTCGAGGCTGCTGTCGATCGGCTCGTGACGCCAGAAATCTGGCAGAGTATCGATGGCCGCGTGACCGCCATCGGTCCGAACGATGCAGAACCACTGATCCTGCAGCCACGCCAGGTGCACATGATCGCCACCCAGCCATGGTCGCTGACCAATCTACGGCTCGTCGCTGCCAATTGGCTCTCGACCAATGTTCTGGCCTACGCGCTGGCGCTGGGCGGCGTTGCGGTCCTTTTGACCCTCGCCACGTCGCTCCTGCTCAACGACCGGGGAGGGCGCAAGTGAGATTTCTTGCGACAGCCATCATGATCGCCATGCTCTCCGCCACCGCCCCGGCACAGGACTCCACGGGTCCCACCATCACTCAGCCCGAATGGCAGGCCTATCGCGACGCTTTTGTCTCCGCCGAGGGACGCGTCATCGATACGGCCAACGGCAATATCAGCCACAGCGAAGGGCAGGGCTATGGGCTGCTGCTCGCCTATCTCGCCAATGATCGCGCCACCTTCGAGCGCATCTGGAGCTTTACGCGCACCGAACTCATGATCCGCGATGACGGGCTTTCGGCCTGGATGTGGTCGCCCGACGCGACGCCATCGGTCACCGATATCAACAACGCGTCCGATGGCGACCTCCTCATCGCCTACGCCCTTGCACGTGCAGGCGAGGGCTGGGACGACGCGGAAAAGCTGTTACAGGCGGGGTCGATTGCCCGCACCCTCGCGCAGAGTGCCATCTTCGAGCATGACGGCGCGAGCCTGATCAGCCCCGGCGTTATCGGTTTTTCGGCCGAGGACCGCCCAGATGGACCGGTGGTCAACCCGTCATACTGGGTATTTGAAGCCTTCCCACTGCTCGACCGTCTCGTCCCGAACCTGGGCTGGGCCGAGGTCGGCGCCGGTGGCTTGGATCTGATCGACCGTCTCACCGCCGACGGCGCGATTCCCGCCGACTGGATGGCGTTGGCCGGCGACGAAGCCATACCCGCCGAGGGCTTTCCGCCCGAATTTGGCTACAACAACATTCGCATTCCGCTCTATCTCATGCGCGCCGGCCATACGGGTGAAATCCTCGCTCAGACAGCGCAGATTTTCGACGCCGACTTCGCCCCGGCGCGCATCGATGTTACGACGGGCGAACGCCTCGAAATCATGTCGGAGCCGGGCTATCGCCTGATGGGCGCCGCTACGGCCTGCATCCTTGAGGGTACCGCCATTCCCGCCGACCTCGCCACATTCGCGCCCACGACCTATTATGCAGCCACCCTGCAGTTGCTCACCCTCGACTATCTGCGGCGCGAGCATCGCGATTGTCTTCCCACCCCGGCCAGCCCACAGGGGGTAGCGTCATGATCTTGAGACGGTTTTCCACCCTCTGCCTGGCCACGCTTGCCTTTGCCGCCCCGACGCCGTTCGCTATCGCCCAGTCGGAGCCGTTCGTCGTCGCGCAGTCGACCGTGGTCGATGAAACCGCACTGCGCTACTTCGCCCGCGAAGGCGACCAGCGCCGCGTCGATGCCGAGATAGCCCGCCTGCGCGCGCTGTTCCCCGATTGGACCCCGCCCACCAATCTCCTCGAAGACGATTTCGCCGCCGACCCGATGATCGAGCGAATCTGGGAGCTCTATGGCCAGGGCGATTTTGCCGGCGCCCGTGCCGCCATCGCTGAAAAGCAGGATGCCGAGCCCGGCTGGCAGCCCACCGAGGATATGCTGACCAGTCTCGCGCAAGGCGAGGCTGGTGTACGCCTGCGCAATGCGTCCGATGTCGGCCAGTACGAAACCGTCATATCGATCGCCGCTGAAAATCCCAGCCTTCTAACCTGCGACAGCGTCGATCTGCTCTGGCGGCTGGCCGATGCGTTTATCACGACCGACGTCACCCAGCGCGGCATCGACGCCTACAGCTATGTGCTCACCAATTGCGATAACCCGCAGGAGCGGTTCGCCACGCTTCAGCAGGCGAGCGAACGGCTGACTCCTGAACAGCTCGCGCCCCTTTTGGCGCTTGAGCGCGGCGTCAACGGGTCGGGCGAGTTCGCCTCGCTCCGTCTCGATCTGGCCCGCGAAACCATTTTGGGCGTCCTGGCCGGCCGGGCGCAGTCGGCAGATTCCGATGTCGTCGCCGAGCTTGAGGCCAGTGCGCTTGCGGATGGGCCCGCCGACGATTTGCGCCTTCTCGGATGGTATGCGCGCAGCCAGAACCGCAGCGCGGATGCGCTGGACTGGTTTGAGCGGGCCAGTGAAGCCGATCCCTCAGCCCTTTCGGCCAACGGCCTGGGCGTCACGCTTGTAGATCTCGAACGCTTCGAGGATGCCGAAGATGTCCTTTTCCCCTACGCAGAGGACACCCCGGAACTCCAGACCGTATATCTCTCCGCCGCCGCGGCGCTTCTGGCGCAGATCCCGCGTATCGAACTCGATGACGACATTCTGGCCCGTATCGTTGCCACGGCATCGGAAGCCCGCAGCGTCCCGGTGGCGGAGGAACTAGGTTGGTTTGCCTATGATTTCGACCAGCCGCGCACGGCCCAGGCCTGGTTTACCACGGCACTCGGCTGGGACCCCGAACACGAACCCGCCGCTTACGGCCTGCTGGTCTCCAGCGACAGCCTCGGAGAAACCGATACGGTTGCGTCGATTAAATCGCAATGGGGTGCACGGTCGCAACGGATCGCTGATTTCGGCACCGCCGCTGCGGTGATCACGGCGCCTGCGCGAACCACCGCCGAAGTGGCGCCCACGCCCCCTGCACGCCCTGCCCAAATCGTACAGGCGTCGACCGCACCCGCCCAGCAGGCGCGGCCTGTTGCGACGACGACCCCGACATCAGCGCCATCTGCTCCGACCGCCATCACCGTCAATTACCGGGGCTGTTCATCCTATCTGCCCCCCGCGAGTCTTTCCGCCAACGACGCCCTCAATCGCGGATGGTGCCTGCTCGACCTTTTGCGGGGCGCCGAGGCTGCTGAAGCCTTCGGACGCGCACTGCAGTCTGGTTCACAATCGGTCCGGACCGACGCCGCTTATGGTCAGTCGCTGGCCTATATTCGCATGGGCCTTGCCGAAAACGCTGCGGTCTCCGCGGCCGCCGCACCTCAACCACGGTCGCGGATCGTTGAGCTCCAGACCTCGATCCTCACTTTGACCGCGACATCGGCCTATGACGCCGGCGACTACCGTCGCGCGCTCATGGCGCTTGACGAGCGGTCACTCTATGCCGCCGAGCAAAACGATCTGCTAGTGTTGCGCGCGTGGTCATATTTCCACTTACGCCGTTACGTCGAGGCGGCACAGATTTTCGAGGCCGTAGCGGCAACGGGGTATCGCGATGCCGCTGCCGGCCTTGAGGCCGCCCGCGGCATGCTCCGGCGCTAGGCTACGTCGGTCGGGCGGTGGAGTTTCACTTCTCGTCTGCAGCCGCCGGCTCGATTGGAAATTCGAGCGACAGCAACGATCCCTTTTCGCACGCCTCGTAGGCAAGCGTGCCGCCGATTTGCTGCGCCAGTCCGATAACGAGCCGCCGACCCATACCCTCGGACGGCATCTTTGGGTCGAACCCGACACCATTATCGACGATCTTCAGCAGCGCATGCTTGGGGTCGACGCGTGAGAGCGCAACTGAAATCGTGCCGGCCCGGCCATCGGGAAAGGCATATTTTATGGCGTTGCACAGCGCCTCGTTCACGATCAGCCCCAACGGCATCAAGTGATCGCGGTGAACGTAAACGGGCGCAATATCGGTCGTGACTTCAGCGCGAGTATCAAACCCTGCCACGATGTCGGTCACCAGCTTGGTGAGATAATCGGAAACCTCGGCGCTCTCGAACTGGTCAGTGCGATAGATGTGGTAAGCCTCCGGCGAGGACCACGGCGGCTATTGCTCGTCGCTAGGGCTAGGTCAGGCGGCCTTGGTCATGGCCTGCGGCGCCCAGGTCCAGGGAAGAAGTTCTTTGAGCCGGTTCTGCGGCATGTCGGCAATGCGGGCGAGGACGTCGGCGAGCCAGGCCTGGGGATCGATATCGTTGAGCTTGGCCGAGACAATAAGGGTGTACATGAACGCGGCCCGGCGGGCACCGCGGTCCGAACCAGCGAACAGCCACGCTTTTCTGCCAAGGGCAATTCCGCGCAGCGCCCGCTCGGCTGCGTTGTTCGAGAGGCATATGCGGCCATCCTCAAGGAATGCGGCAAAGCCTGTCCAGCGCGCGAGCATATAGTTCATGGCCTTTGCCACAGGAGCGTGACGCGAGAGCTTTTCGCGCTCGGTCATCATATAGGCATGCAGCTCCTCAACCAGTGGCGCGCAAAGCCGCTGCCGCTCGGCAAGGCGCTGATCAGGCGGCAGGCCATAAAGATCGCGTTCGATGGCAAAGATCTCGTCGATCCTGCGCACCGCCTCGAGCGCAACCGGAGAGATGGCGCCGCCCTTGCCGTTCTTTTTTCGAACCCTTTC
>NZ_FNCS01000047.1 GCF_900100665.1 Pelagibacterium luteolum | reverse complement strand
TGTCAAGCGAAGCGAGGATTTGACCCCTTTGGCGAACTGAAGAACTGACCCCCTCACTGGTTTGCTGTTTCGTTGGTTTCGAGCGCCGGTCCGGTCTTCTGCAGAAGACCGGACCGGCGCTTTTCACGGAGCCGATAGCTGTCGCCCCGGATGGTGATCACCGTAGAGTGGTGAAGCAGGCGGTCCAATATTGCTGTGGCGACGACGGGGTCTCCAAAAACGCTTCCCCATTCTCCCACGGAACGATTGGAGGTGATCAGGATCGCTCCCTTCTCGTAGCGCCGCGACACGAGCTGGAAGAACAAGTGTGCGGCATTGGCCTCGAAGGGCAAATAGCCCAGCTCGTCGATGATGAGCAATTTCGGCCGTGACAAGGTCGTCAGCTGCTTGTCGAGCGCGCCGTCGGCATGAGCCTTGGCCAGCATCGCTACCAGCGTCGCCGCAGTGATGAACTGCACGTTGTAATTCTGGCGGATCGCCTCGCGACCCAGGCTCACGGCAAGATGGGTCTTGCCCGTGCCGGGCGGTCCCAGAAGCATAAGCGTGTCGCCGTGCGCGATCCAGCGGCAGGTCGCGAGCTCCCTGATCTGGCCCTGGTCCAGCGAAGGCTGAGCCTCGAAGTCGAAGCCGTCCAATTCGCGTACGAAGGGGAATTGGGCGAGCTTGCTCGACATCGAGATTCGGCGCTCATCACGGCGGGCCACCTCGCGTGACACCAGGAAGGCCAAGGCTTCCCGCAAGGTCATCTTTGAGCGAGCCGCCTCATCGAGCAAGGTATCGAGCTGGTCACGGATCGCCGTCAGCTTCAGCCGATCAAGCGTTGCGATGAGCAGGTCGTGATCTACGTTCGTCATCACCAACCCCCTCCGACAACCGCCTCGTATTCCGCGAGCGGTCGCAGCAAGGCGGCGGGGGCCACCTCAACGGGAACTGCGCGCACCGGCCCGTCGAAGCCGGCTACGCCGGCAAAATGAGCGCGATCCACGATCCGTTGCCGTCGCTCTCGGCAAACAGGGTGGTCTGCCACGACCTGGCCCGCGTGGCGGATGATGACCCGGCCGGCCAGAACCACGACCTGGACGCTCTCGCCGATCAGGCGCCAGGGCACCGAGTAGCTGTTCGTGTCGAGATCGATCGCACAGTCGGCCTGAACCTTGCGGACCAGATCGCGCAATTGCCCAAACGGGGCGCGGCCGGCCAGAGGGCGCAGGGCATCAGCTTCAGATGCAAAGCGTTCCGCCGGGGCAACGCCAGTGGTGCCGTGTTCACGCTGATCGGCGATCTCGCGCGTCCATCGGTCCAGATGCGCCTCGAACGCCGCCCAGCTCTCGAACCGGCGGCCGGCAATCGCGTTCTTCTTGACGTAGCCAACACCGCGTTCGTCTTTTCCTTTCGTGCGGGCCCGGTAGGGAGCACAGGCCCGCGGCGTGAAGCCCCAATATCGGGCAAAGGCATGTAGCCGTGCGTTGAACTTCACCTCGCGCGTCACCGCGTCATGGTGATCGACTAGCGCTTTGGCATTGTCGATCAGCACTTCTGCAGGAACGCCGCCGAACCGCAGGAAAGCCCCTTCCATCCCTTCGAACCAGTCGGTCTGACGCTGCCTTTGCGAGGCGCGGATATGCAGTCGGCGCGAATAGCCGAGCGTCGCGACAAACACATGGATCCGCACGCGCTCGCCGTCGATCCACACCTTCGTATCGCCGAAGTCGATCTGTAGCTGATGACCCGGCGCCGTTTCGAAGCGAACTGTCGCCCGCTTCTGCGCCTTCAACTCCCGGCGCCAGCGCTTCACCCTCAGTTCCACCGAACGAAGACCGATCACAATTCCATGCTCGCTCGCCAGTTCCTGACGAATGACATCGGCATTGCCCTCGTGGCGGAAGAAACGCTCCCGAAGCCAATCGTCCAGCCCGTCAAATGCTGTGCGACGGACGGGTTGGCGATAGGGCACCACACCGCCTTCGCGAAGATAGCGACGAACCGTGTTACGCGCGCACCCGAACTCTTGCGCGATCCGCTTCGCTCCCCAGCCCAGCTCATGCAGTCGAACCATTGCTGAAACTTCCTCCCCCGACCGCATCTCCTCAACTCGCCCTGGTTTTGTCACCACGAGCTTGGAGGGAAATTCATCGTGCATCTACTGATCCTCTCAAAAACAAGGGGTCAGTTCTTCGTTTCGTTTGGGGGGCAGTTTCTCATTTCGCCCGACA
>NZ_FNCS01000048.1 GCF_900100665.1 Pelagibacterium luteolum | reverse complement strand
TCAAACAAAGTCCTTGTGTTCGAGATAAACCCGAACCGCAAAAACAAAGCCCGCCGGCCACGTTTCCCTTTCCATTCATAACCTACAATGTCAAACAACTGACGCCACTTGGCAGCGTCTAAATTCTGCTCTCACTTAAAGGCGCAAATGGCTTTGTCCCGATCCTTATCTGATCGGCACCAGGCCCGAACCTTTTCATGAAGACCGCCTCTTCAGCGCCGCGCTGGGCGCCGCCTCGTCAGCGGTGTGGGGTATATAGGGCCGACTGTTTGGCCTGTCAACACCCGGTTTCGAAAAAACTGAAAGTTCTTTTTTTTCAAAACCTTGGCTGGTTTTCGCCGGACCGTGTGGCCCGTCTCTGCCAGCGCTCGGGGTGTATACGGGGACCCTATTGCCGAGTCAACAGGTCGATTTTAAAAAACTCTCATGAAGCGATTTTGGTTCCACCTGTGGATAAGTCAGTAGCCGAATTTGTTGCGATGCCGGCGTGCAGCGTCGAGATCCGGCCAATGCGCGGGATCTTCAGGTAGGCGTAGCATGGCCTTGCGATTGGCAATTTCAAGGAACATCCGCATCTCCGCTTCCATAGTTTGATGACGCAGGAGCTCATAGTCGTCCCCGATCGCCAAGAGACCGTATCTATAGGCAAATGCAAACGAACTCGACAGAAACAGGCCGTCGCGTTCCGCGCCTTCATGGCGGACGAATGGCTCGTCGATACCGATAACAACGCCTTCCTGAGCAAGGCCGTCGATCGAGGATTGGCGCATATGGGAAATGGCACAGCGTTGGGAATATGCTGCGGCCACCTTGTGGAAAAAAGTCTTTCCCTGAGCTTCGAAATGCAAACCGCCAACAAGGCTTCCGACAATGACCTCGCCATAGCCTTCGGCCAGCGTGACGATCGGCGTCTGTAGCGCCTGCTCGAGCCCAAGCTTGCCGGGTAACAGGCCCGCCATCTCCTCAGGCAACAGGGTGTCGATCATATACGGCGTGAAATGCCGATCCGATTCGGGGTCACCCTCGGTGACGATCGTGATCGATTCGGGCAATGGTCGAATATCCACGAATCGAAAATCGACAGAATCGCCGGCGCGAGCCCAGCTTTCCAGACGGCCAATGGCATGGAGGCGCCAAATGCCAGGCACATCCGATTGGCCGAACACGATATCTTCGCCCATGCGGTCGATGGCATGTGATTCGTAGATGCCGGGAAAACGCAGTGTCAGCTCTGATTGAGCAGCGGCAGCAAAGTCTGTCCTGACGATGAGTTTCGTCTTCATGATCGTCCCCTCACGTTTTTTGACATAAGGGTGATACCGGACAGAACGGGTAACTACGAGTTCGGTTAACTACGTATGTGTATGTCGCCCCTTGAACGCAAAAAGCCCCGCGTTTTTGCGGGGCTTTTTGTGTGTGTTGAGAGAAGTGTATTGGTGTGATTGTTAGACCTGGCGGCGACC